>JAAUUE010000257.1 GCA_012031635.1 Coleofasciculaceae cyanobacterium SM2_1_6
CCTTCAAAAGGGGGGAACCAGATTCAAAGTCCCCTTTTTTATAGGCTTTGCCTTCCCGTAGGGTAGGGGGATTTAGGGGGATCAAAAGTTTTGCTACCCACAGTAAGACTTTTCAGACATCCTCTAATTAGTTTAATTAGTTTAATTAGTTTAATTAGTTTAATTAGTTTAATTAGTTTGATTAGAAAGAGGGTACGGATCAGGAACTTTCTGACTTTTCTTGCGCCCAGAGGGTGGCTAGGGCGAGGCGAATAGATTCCCCGACTAAGGAAAATCTAGCTGATTCGTCGACCTTTTGTTCCCATTCCATCAACTGGGTTTGAAATTCTGGGTCTTGATGCGATCGCTTCACTAAAATTCTGCCAATAATAGTTTTTTGGACTTCCTCGGTAGAAATACCTTTGTCTTGGAGAAACATCAACAAACGCTGGACACTCTCCACAAATCTTGCGGGATTTTGGAACATAATAATATGCTGAATCTGGTTGACCACCTCTTGGTAGATCCGCTGGCGATCGTCCTTTTGTAACTGCTGGGGGTTAACTTTTGCTGGCTCCTGGGTCGGGGTCTGAGAAACCGGAGAAACTGGTTCTACTGCGGGGTCGGCAATACTAGAATTGCCTCTAATCTCCATCAGAGTATAGATCGCCGCCTGTTGTTCTTGGAATTTCCGAAAAACCTCCGGGTAAAGTTTCAAAATCCGTTGAGCCAGAATTTTACTATTTATCAAGCGACTACCTTGGAGGCGGAGCAGATAATCTAGCTCCCTAGTTTCGTAGGACTTCACCTGGAGTTGGACATCATTACACTCCAATTCTACTTGGGTAATAGTTAAGGCTAAGGCTTGCCACAGGGGGGCGATCGTGAAACTCACTTCAATAATTGTAGAATCTTCGGAAGTACTCTGTCCTAACTCCCCGGGCAGGAAATGTCGATCGACAGGGAATCGATCGGTGGGATTTTTGGTTCCATAATTAAAGCGCGTAAACACATAATTACACTCAGCCTTGGAGAGATCCACATCCTCCAGATACCAATCATGAATACAGCACCCCGTCATTTGGGTCTGCTCAAATTTTGTCCGAATAATTCGAGTTTCTAATAAATAGGCTCCAGCTAAATTTGCCTCACTCAAACTGGCATCACAAATATACGCCCCACTCAAATCCGCCTCCCGGAGATCTGCCCCCCGGAGATTCGCCTCCGTCAGGTCAGCCCGCAACAGGTAAACGCTTTGTAATACCGTCCGTAGCAAAATAGTCCGGCGGAGGCTCGCCTTGAGTAAATAAGTCCCCGTTAGGTTCGCCCGGCTGAGGTCGGCACTATCCAGAATCACATCACTGAGGTCTGCCCCCGTGAGGATGGCTCGGTGCAAATCCACATCCCTGAGGTTACAGCCCCGCATATAAACCCCATGGAGATTGGCTTCCGTGAGGCTTGCTCTCTCTAGGTCTGCATCCCGGAGATTTGCCTCCTCAAGATTACTCTCCCGCAGGTTTGACTCCCGGAGCTTGGCATTGATCAAACTACTCCGGCGCAGATTTGCTTCCATGAGGTCACAGTTGCTCAGGTTGACACCATTTAGCTTGGCTTGTTCGAGATTGACCTGCTCTAATTTACTGCCCTGGAGTTCGGCTCCGCTCAAATCCGCTTCTTGGAGTTCTGCCCAGTTCAAATCTGCCCCTTGGAGGGTGGCAAGCCGGAGGTCAGCTTTAAGTAATTTTGCTCGGCTTAATATTGCTTGATCAAGATTGGCTCGATTCAAGTTGACATTTCTAAGATCTGCTTGGTGGAGGGAAGCCCCCGTTAAGATGGCATTGCTGAGAGTTGTCCAACTAAGATTAGCGGCAGTCAGATTTGCCCCAGTCAAGTTGATATCCCGAAAACTCATTCCACTTAGGTTAGCCCCGGCGAGGTCAACATGGGAAAAGTCCCGTTCTCCTTTTTGGTATTGATTAAGAAATTGCACCAATTCCATAGTCGTGGCTGGAGTTGTGGTTGAGATGCGTCTGTGTTTTTATTGTATGGCTTTGGTCTGGCTTAAGATAGTACAAAAAGAATTTTCTTGGAATTTAAGCCTGATTACTAGTGCCAACTATAACAGTGTAGGGACTTTGGAGATATTTCTGGGCTGTAGTTTGGATTTCGGCGGTGGTGAGTTGCTCGATCCCTTGGATAAATTGTTGATCAAATTCGATGCCTAAACCCAGTGCTTCGTACCAGCCGTAGGTTTGGGCTAGTTGAGCATTGGTTTGCTTACCGAGGGCGTACTGTCCGAGAATTTTATTTTTGGTGGTTTGTAGTTCGTTGCTACTCAGGGAAATTTCTGCAAGGCGATCGATCTCCGCCGTCAACCCGGTTAGGGCGATTTCTTGGTTAGCAGGGGCAGTTCCCAAGTAGGCAATAAAAGCAGAGGTATAGATACGGGTAGGATAAAGGGTAGAAACCTCGTAGGCTAAGCCCTGTTTCTCTCGCAGTTCCACAAATAAGCGACTGGAAAGACCGTTGCTCAAGTAGGCGCTCAGGAGCTTGAAGGCGGCATAGTGGGGATCTCGGACAGGGGCGGCAAGGTAACCCAGCATAACGATCGCCTGTTGGGTTGCTTGGGGGACAGTCTGGGCTTGGGGACGGGAAATCACCGGGGGTAACACCAGTTCGGGCATGGGCATGATGGGAGCCTGCCAATCGCCAAAAACTTGCTCTATTAATTCCAGATGCTCTGGGTGCGTAATATTTCCCGCTACGCTGATAATCAAATTATCAGGGCGAAAATAAGCCTGATGAAAATACTCCAAATCTTCCCGTTGTAAATTGCTCACGCTGTCTGGGTTGCCGAGAGTTGAGGCGGCGTAGGGATGGGCTTGGTAGAGCAACTGGCGCATCGCTTCAAAAGCTACGGTCATGGGTTGTTCTTGGGCTTGCTTCAAGCGTTGGAGGGTGAGACGGCGTTCTAGTTCTATTTGGTCTGGGGGCAGGGAAGGCGATCGCACAATCTCCGCTGCCAATTCCAAGAGAGGCAAAAAGTCCTTTGTCACCGATTTGAGATAGACCAAAAAATAATCCGTTGCTGCCTCCGTCCCCAAACTAGCGCCCACAGATTCCACTTGATTAGCAATATCCAGGGCTGAGAGATGCTTAGTTCCCTTCATCATCACCGCCGCCAGTAGATGGCTTAACCCCGATTGTTCTGTGGTTTCTCGGCAACTGCCCGATCGAAAAAATAGCCGCCCCGCAATAATATCCGCCCTAGGGTTCTCCGTCGTGATCACACAAATTCCATTCGCCAGAGTTGTTTTTTTTGTCATATGTTTATGTCCTACTACAAAAATAGTAGTTGATCTCACCAGTACCTAGGCGACTTCTAAGAATTGAGGTAAGCCGGGGTCTGCCTGAAGAGCCATCTCAACTAAAATCCTCTGGAATGTTTGCTAAAATACATCTACTTCCAGTCCAATGCCACAATAATGGACTTAACAATAAATTTTGATGTCTCATGATTAAAGTAAATAGTCACCAGAAGAATAATACTAACTCTAATGTCACTCTTAATTCTCCAGTAGATATTAATTCCCTAGACACTGATCCCCACATTTTACACGGATTCCACGCCCTCTCGGATCCAATCCGCATCAGGATTTTGGAGTTGTTACAGCAGCAGGAAATGTGTGTCTGTGATCTGTCAGAAAAACTAGATGTGCCGCAATCGAAGCTCTCCTTTCATCTCAAGACTCTCAAGGAAGCAAGTTTAGTGTTGAGCCATCAAGAAGGAAGGTGGATGTATTACTGCTTAAATTTGTCCCAATGGTAGTCCTAGAGCAGTATCTAGCAAATTTTCGCCGTTGCAGCCAAATGTTACCGCCCCGGATTTGTTAAGTAGGGGTTGGAGTTAGGTTTCCATGGGCAAAATTATGTTAGGTGAAAATATGTGAAAATATATAGTCGTTGCCATAGTAGTAGTGGAGTGGAACCCCGGCGCTGCCGGGGTTTCACTCCCAAAATTTTCCTAGCCAGCTTGGCGGTTACTATATCAAGAAATATTGATTGATGCTTGACATATCAAGTTTTATTGATTTAATCTAGGGTAGGCGAGGGAAATTATCTGACTCATCAAAGTAGATATTTTCAGCAATTCAGACTATGCAGATTATTTAAACTACCTAAATCATTCAACCTACTCATGCCTAGGGAAACCCTATGACCACGAATAGCACCATCAACCTCAGACTTGGATTTATTCTCATCGCTGCCACAGTTTCTACTCTAGTCAGTTCTTGTCAAAATTCCACCCCAGTTTCCCAATCTAGTCAACCAATTGCTGCACCATCAGTAAAAATTGATGGGTCAAGTACGGTGTATCCCATCACTAATGCTGCGGCAGCCGGATTTAAGGCAAGTGAAGACGGTGGCGGAATCGAAGTAACCGTAGAATTTTCTGGGACTAGCGGTGGCTTCAAAAAATTCTGTGCCGGAGAGACGGATATAAACAATGCCTCACGCCCCATTAATCTTGAAGAAATGGCTCAGTGTAAACAAAACGGTGTACCTTATATTGAGATCCCCGTTGCCTTTGATGCCTTGACCATTGCTATTCATCCAGAAAATAACTGGGCGACAGATATCACCGTAGATGAACTGAAAAAGCTCTGGGAACCCGGTGCTGAGGGCAAGATCACTAAATGGAATCAAGTCCGCTCTAGCTGGCCCGATCGCCCCATCAACCTCTACGGAGCCGGAGGAGATTCGGGAACCTTTGATTATTTCACAGAGGCGATCGTGGGTGAATCTAGATCCAGCCGCAAGGATTACAAAGCCAGTGAGGACGATAATGAACTAGTTCAAGGAATCAGCAATGATCCGAATGCCTTGGGTTATTTTGGTTTTGCCTACTACGAAGCGAATCCCAATAAATTAAAAGTGTTACCCGTGGATAGTGGCAAAGGGGCAATTACTCCCGATCGACAAACCGTAGAAAAAGCTGAGTACCAGCCTCTTTCACGTCCCCTGTTTATCTATGTCAGTGCCAAATCTGCCCAAGAAAAACCCGCCGTTGAAGAGTTTATCACCTTCTACATTGACAAAGCTCCAGAACTAGTCCCTAGCGTTGGTTACATTCCCTTGCCAGAGGAGGGATATCACTTTGCAGGATTGCATTTCTACAGAACCAAGGTCGGTACAGTTTTTGAGGGCAAAGCCCAAATTAACCTCACCCTCAAAGAATTACTCCGCAAACAGGCGATTTATTAACTAAGACTTGACTAAGAGGATATCTGAAAAGAGCGGTCTGTAGTATTTCGTACCCAGCGATCCCCCCTAACCCCTCTTAAAAAAGAGGGGGAACCGGATTCAAAGTCCCCTTTTGTTGACGTAGCCTGTCCAAGAGACATAGGGAAATTTAAGGGGATTCAAACTTGGGCTATCCGCAGTAAGACTTTTCAGACATCCTCTAAGGGGTAGGGTGAGCAATCCCCTACTCATCTTGGGCTAGGAAATAAGGTAAACAATAGGCAAATAATAATGGCAGTAAAAGTTGGGATTAATGGCTTTGGGAGAATTGGGCGCTTGGATCTACGGGCGGCTTGGGGCTGGGAAGAGCTAGATTTTGTGCATATTAACGAGATCAAGGGCGGAGCGATCGCCGCCGCTCACCTCCTCAAGTTTGATTCTGTCCACGGGCGCTGGTCTCCTGAAGTTACTGTGTCCACTGAGCGACTTGCCCTGAGCGAAGCCGAAAGGAGCCGAAGTGCAGAAGATGGCAAGATCATTATTGAAGACTCTACCCAGAAAAAAGTCCTCAGTTTTAGCGAGTATGCAACGCCGGGAGAAGTACCTTGGGATGAGTTGGGGGTGGAAATTGTCTTGGAATGTTCGGGCAAGTTCATTACCTCAGAGAAATTGCAAGCCTACTTCCAACGGGGGGTAAAAAAGGTAATTGTGGCTGCCCCCGTCAAAGATGAGGGAGCCTTGAATGTGGTCATGGGGGTGAATGATCATCTGTACGATCGCCAAGTCCATCACATCATAACTGCGGCTTCCTGCACGACCAATTGTCTTGCTCCGGTGGTCAAAGTCATCCACGAGAAAATTGGGATCAAGCACGGAGTGATTACCACGATCCACGACAGTACCAACACTCAAACGCTGGTAGACGCTCCCCATAAAGACCTGCGCCGGGCTAGAGCCTCTAGCCTATCCTTGATCCCCACTTCTACTGGCTCCGCCACTGCCATTACTTTGATCTATCCCGAACTGGAGGGCAAGCTCAATGGTTTAGCAGTACGGGTGGCGTTGTTGAATGCTTCTTTGACGGATTGCGTGTTTGAAGTGGCTCGTCCCACCACAAAGGAAGAAGTAAATGCTTGCCTCAAAGAGGCAGCAGCAGGGGAATTGCAGGGAATTTTGGGTTATGAAGAGCGTCCCTTGGTGTCCATTGATTATAAAGACGATCCTCGATCGAGCATTATTGATGCCCTGTCAACAATGGTTGTCGATGAAACCCAGGTAAAAATTCTGGCTTGGTATGACAACGAATGGGGTTACTCCAACCGGATGGTAGAACTTGCAAGAAAAGTAGCTCGATCACTCTAATTATTTCCAAAACTATGACCACAAATTCAAGCCATCAGGCGAATCTCCGTAACTACATTTTGGTCACTGCTGCCTACTGGGGTTTACGATCACCGATGGTGCCTGCGCATGTTGGTGCTGCTCTATTCCATACGATCGGCTACACGCCTAGAAT
>JAAUUE010000258.1 GCA_012031635.1 Coleofasciculaceae cyanobacterium SM2_1_6
ATCCCCAGCCCCTTCTCCCTAGGGAGAAGGGGAGTAAGAGGAAAGTCCCTCTCCCTAGGGAGAGGGATTTAGGGTGAGGGTCATGATTCACGCAAGAGGTCTATTTAGGACTGCTATATTTATTTTTGTAACGAATGATGCGGTATTTCTCTGGATATGCATATATAATTTCAACCATTAGATTATTGAACCCAAAATCATAATCATCATGAAAAACAATCGCCTCCTCGCTTTAGCGGCAACCACCATCACTTCGACTGTTTTCTTTGCTTCCCTAGCCAGTGCTGCCCCCTGTGGCTACTTCAAAGGGAAGGATATGCCAGCTACAGAAACGAACCCTCCCTCTACGCTGCTTACTAACAATCAAATCAGCCCCAAGGGTAATAATCTCAATATTCTCGGCCTTAGTGCTGCCCTAGGCTTGGGGTTATTGGGAACTGGGATGCTATTGAAAAAACGGCTCGATCGCCGCTCTGCTGGTCTAACTGTTAATTTGGCTGTCACCCCAGAAACCTCTGCAACACCTAGATCTGAATTTCCTGAAATCAGCGAGTTCCCTATCTTTGTCCCGGCTGAAGCCTTAGTTCCCAAGGAAGAAAGCACAGAGGATTTGGCAGCTATTCATTAGTCGATCGAGCATTACTTAAACTAGATTCTGAAGGTTTGCAGATTCTAGCTACCAAAAACTAAAATTTATTTAATAGCCCTAAACAAGGATGTCCTCTACATTACCATGGACACCCTTTATTTTTTTATTTATCTTTACTTATTTTCTAGTTGTTTAATTACCTCTAAAACTTGTGGAAGGTATTTAGTATCACCTTGCTGAAGATACAATTCAGCCGCCTTTTTGTAATCAGCTAAGGCTTTATCTTTTTCTCCTTTCTCATAATAAATATTGCCTCGACCGTGGTAGGGCAGCGCAAATTTAGGGTCGATAAGGATAGCTTGGCTGTAATCAGTTAAGGCTTTATCTTCTTCTCCTTGCTCAGAATAGATAATACCCCGACCATAGTAGGAAACTACAAATTTAGGTTCAAGGAGGATAGATTGGCTATAAGCAGCTAGAGCTTTATCTTTTTCTCCTTTCTCATAATAGTTAACACCCCGACTGTAGTAGAAATAGGAAAGAATGCTTTCTTGTACAGAGCATCCTGTTAAAACAGTTAAAGTTAAACTAGTAATCAATAACAAAGCTAAAATCTTATTTTTCATCTCTAGAATGATTTTACTATTTTTTACTTATACCTTAAGATAAAATACTCTGAACAAAAAAATATAACTTACAGAATTGCAAGGGAATACGACTATTTAACTTTGCCGAAGCGACGATCGCGCTTTTGATAGGAAATCAAGGCATTGTGAAATTCCTGTCGATCGAAATCTGGCCAGAGAGTGTCGGTAATATACATCTCTGCGTAGGCTAACTGCCACAACAGAAAATTACTAATCCGCATTTCGCCACTGGTGCGAATCAGTAAGTCTGGATCCCCAATCCCGGCAGTGTAGAGATGTTTGGCAAATAGCTCCTCCGTAATGGCGGTGGGTTCTAGGGTTCCGGCTTGTACCTGCTGGGCGATCGCTTGACAGGCTTGAATAATTTCTTGTCTACCGCCGTAGTTAGTTGCCACCGTAAACTGAATCCCCTGATTATTGGCAGTGTCTGCCATAGATTGAGCAATTTCTGCCTGAAGCGAGCTGGGCAGCAGGGATAAATCCCCCACAAACCGGATGCGGACATCTTCCTCCATCATTTCCTTTAGTTCTCGGCGCAAAATTCTTTCAAACAAACTCATCAAAAAATCTACTTCTTCGAGGGGTCTGCCCCAGTTCTCGGTAGAAAAAGCGTAGGCAGTGAGCGCCCCAATCCCCCAGTCACTACAACAACGGAGGAGGTCTTTGAGGGTATCTGCTCCCCGGCGATGTCCCATAATTCGGGGTAAGCCTTGGCTCTTCGCCCAGCGCCCATTACCATCCATGATGACGGCAACATGACGGGGGAGGCGATCGATCTGCAAGTCGGCAGGTAGCTGTTTTAACATCCTTGGATTACTGAGTTGGGGGCAATGGGATCAGGTGACAGTTAACAGTGAGCAGTTAACAGTTAACAGTGAGCAGTTAGCAGTTAAGAGGATGTCTGAAAAGTCTTATTGTGGTTGGCACAAGTTTGTATCTCCCTAAATCCCCTTACCCTATGGAAAAGCCACGCCAACAAAATGGAGACTATGAATCCGGTTCCCCCCTTTTGAAGGGGGGCTAGGGGGGATCGTTGAGTACCAAACAATACTACAGACTATCCTTTTTCAGACATCCTCTAACAATAATTAATTATCAGTGGAGAGTGATTCAGTTATCAATTATCGAAATGATTAATTTGTGATTATTCTCTGTTTTTTGCTAAAAGGAGTGTGTAGTTTTCTCCAAACTTAGCACCAGTCAGCCTAGGTTAGGGAATATCTTGACGATCGCTAGCATTTTTACTACTTTTTTTCTGGAATCGATCGACTAGGCGCTGGATTACCCCCGCCCCTCGCTGGACAAGCTGCCGATTAAAGCTCCGCAACCCAGATTTTGCCGATCGCTCCTCCGCCACCACCCCAAACTTTTCGAGGAGAATCTCCCGCAGTTTATTACTGGTCAGAGGACGATTCAACACTCCTTTTTCTGCCAAAGAAATTGAGCCAGTTTCCTCTGAAACTACAATACAAAGACAGTAGGGAATCTGCTCTGTCACCCCCATGGCGGCTCGGTGGCGAGTCCCCAACTGCCGGGAAGCACTGCGCTGGGATAAAGGCAGAATCATGCCTGCGGAGACAATTTGGGAGTTGCGAATCAACACTGCCCCATCGTGGAGGAGGGTGGTGGGCTGAAAAATAGTCTGGAGGAGTTCTTTGGAAATATTGGCATTGATTTCTACCCCCGGTACCGGAATTTCTCCGGCTTCGATCGGCTCATTAGTTTCCATGACAATCAAAGCTCCCACCCGTCGTTGGGAAAGTTCCCGTACCGCATCCACAATTTCATCAATAATGGCATCGGGCTTTGTCTCAGAATGGTGACTATTTTGGAGCATTTGCAGAATATTCCCCCGCCCCAGGCGTTCGAGAAAGCGGCGCAGATCCGTTTGAAAAATTACCGCCATCGCCACCGCCGAACCCAAGACCAACTTTTCTAGGACAAAGGTTAGCATTCTCAATCCTAGTCTCTGAGTGAGAACCGTCGCCCCCATCAGCAGTACTAAGCCCCTGACCATCCATAGGGTTTTACCTTCACTTACTACCATGAGCAGGAAATAAGTGATGACAAGTACCAAAAATAGGTCAAGGGTAGAAAGCAGAAAAGGAGTGAGCCATTGGGGGTTAGGAGTCATGGACTGAAACGGGAGAACAGGGCAAAATTATGGGGCGATCGCTAACTGGGGATTAAGTCAACTGAAGACTAGCAGGCAATACGTCCTGTCGGAGGAGGTCTTGATAGGTTTCTCGTTGGAGGATCAGTTCTGCTTGACCAGCTTTCACCAAAACGGCGGCAGGACGGGGAATCCGGTTGTAGTTGGAAGCCATACTGTAATTGTAGGCTCCAGTGGCGAGGACAACGAGGAGATCGCCGGGATTGGTGGGGGGCAGTTGGGCATTTTTAATTAGAATATCCCCCGATTCACAATGCTTCCCAGCCACGGTGACGGTTTCGCTGAGGGGCTGCTGCATTTTGTTGGCAACCACGGCTCGGTACACAGATTGATAGGTGATGGGGCGGGGATTGTCAGACATGCCGCCATCGATCGCCACGTAGGTTCTAAGGCTGGGAACAGTTTTGGTGCTGCCGATCGTGTAAGCGGTGACGCAAGCCGAGGCAATGAGCGATCGACCGGGTTCGGAAATCACCTTAGGCAGGGGAATATTTTGGGCTTGGCAGGCGGCGACCAAAGATTGACACACTCCAGCTACCCAGCTATCAATACTAGGAGGATCATCGGATTCTGTGTAGCGAATACCCAAACCACCGCCCACATTCAACTGCTGGACATTGATCCCGGCTTGGGTTGCCTTGGTGAGAAAATCCACTAAAACTCCGGCTAAATCTTGGTGGGGTTGTTGCTCAAAAATCTGGGAGCCAATGTGGGCATGGAGTCCGAGGCAATTCAGCACCGAGTGGCTACTCACAAAGGTAAATAGTTCTTCTAGCTGGGTGGGATCAAAACCAAATTTGCTATCAAGGTGTCCGGTACGGATGTATTCGTGGGTGTGGCACTCGATGCCGGGAGTGAGGCGGAGCATGATCGGTACGGGCTGGGTAGCAATTTTCACAAGGGTTTCTAGTTCTAGCCAGTTATCTACCATCAGGGTACAACCACAGGCGATCGCTTCTTCCAGTTCTTGCAGAGATTTATTATTGCCATGAAAGTAAATTTTCTCTGGGGTAATCCCGGCTTGGAGGGCGGTATGGAGTTCGGCTCCAGAAACCACATCTATCCCCAAACCTTCGGAGCGGACGATCGCTGCCACAGCCAAACAACTCCACGCCTTGGAAGCATAGATCACCAGGGATTCCCCCGGATAATATTTCACAAACGCATCCCGGTACTGTTGACAGGCTGTCCGCAGGGTCTGGTCATCCAAAATATACAAGGGGGAGCCGAACTGTTGGACTAATTCCCCCACATCACAACCCCCAATTCTGAGGCGATCGCCTATAACATCGGCGGTGAGGGGCATGAGTTGTTGATTGGGAGATAAAGCAGTAGTTGATTGAGGGGTGCGATCGGGCAAATACTGACAGCCAGAATTGCTGACCCGAGGAGGTGTAGTGGATACCATAGCGAATAATTTGGGGCGTTATAAATAATAGATAATACTTCTAGCTTTAAAGCCTAGCTTTTATCAAGTTTACCTTGGTTTGCGAATTAGATTGCCCCTTCGATCGTTCATTAGATTACTCAGGGACTACACCAACACCCCCCTAATTTTTTTAGTATAATCATCCTAAAAAAGTCTAACTCCTCACTTTCTATGATCCCCTGTCTTAATCCAGCTTGCAACGCCTCCAATGCCTCTGATGCTAAATTTTGTATGAAATGCGGCACAAAGTTATTGATTCAAGATCGTTACAGACCCCTAAAGGCACTGGGGGCAGGAGCTTTTGGTAAGGCTTTCCTTGCTGTAGATATGGGCAAACCATCCCAACCTAAGTGTGTAATCAAACAATTTATTTTCACTGATGGTAGTTCTCAAGTTGTCCAAACAGCCAAGGAATTGTTTTATCAAGAAGCACAACAGCTAGAAAAACTCGGTAAGCATGACCAGATTCCACAGTTATTTGGCTATTGTGAACAAGAAATTCCTAAACAGGGAAATGGAAAAAAGGAAACTGTCTTATGCCTGATCCAAGAATTTGTCGATGGGGAAAACCTCCTAGAGGAACTGAATAAAAATGGGTCATTTAGTGAGGCAAAAATTCGGCAAATTTTAGCAGATTCATTGCCTGTACTGGAATTTTTCCATAGTCATAATGTGATCCACCGGGATATCAAGCCAGAAAATATCATGCGGCGGCGTATTGACCAAAAATTAGTGTTGATCGATTTTGGAGTGGCGAGACAAACTAGCACTACTAGCTTGGGAAAAACTGATACAACATTTGCTGGCACTGATGGCTACGCAGCCCCAGAACAATTAAACAAGAAAACAATTTTCAGCAGTGATATCTACAGTTTGGGAGTAACTTGTCTCGTTTTATTAACTGGTGTAGATGCTATGACTTTGTATGATCCCTATGAGGGGGAGTTTAGGTGGAGACATTACCTAATTAATAATCCAGTGGCGGATAGTTTGGGCAGGGTGTTAGATGGAATGACCCAAGGAGCAGTCAAGCATCGTTATAAATTTGCTCAAGAAGTACTACAAGCTCTGAATCCTTCAGCCCCAAAAGTTTCAATCTCAATCCCCGTTACTCCTAAAAGTTTCTACCCCCATCCCCAGCAACTCCGATTACTCAAACATCTGGGAAGGATTTCATTGAATACCTAGATTTTAAGAGTGAAATCATCCTAGAGATGATCGCTATCCCCAGTGGCACGTTCTGGATGGGTTCTTATGAAGATAAAAGCGAACAACCAATCCGTGAAGTGACAGTTCCAGCCTTTTATATAGGTAAATATCCGATCACTCAGGAACAATATCAGGCAGTAATAGGAATTAATCCTTCACGCTTTGAGGGAACAAAAAGTCCTGTAGAAATGGTGAGTTGGTATGATGCGGTGCAATTTTGCCAAAAACTCTCACAAAAAACCGGAAAAAAGTATCGTTTACCTAGTGAAGCCGAATGGGAATATGCTTGTTGTGCTAAAACAAAGTATCGTTTACCCCATGAATCAGAACGGGAATATGTTCTTCGTACAGCAATTCGGACTAAATATTGTTTTGGAGACTATAAAGTTGGAGACTATGAAGACAGATTAAAAGATTACGCTTGGTATAATAAAAATTCTGACGGCAGAACTTATCCAGTAAGAATGAAAAAACCTAATGCTTGGGGGTTGCATCATATGCACGGAAGTGTATTGGAATGGTGTAGTGATCGCTGGCACAGCAACTACCAAAATGCCCCCACAGACGGCAGTTCATGGGAAATTGGCACAGACGATAAACGAGTGCAGCGTGGAGGTTCTTGGGGCAGCAATGCGGTCGATTGCCGTAGTGCGAAGCG
>JAAUUE010000259.1 GCA_012031635.1 Coleofasciculaceae cyanobacterium SM2_1_6
CTTCTCCCTAGGGAGAAGGGGCGTAAGAGGAAAGTCCCTCTCCCTAGGGAGAGGGATTTAGGGTGAGGGTCATGATTCACGCAAGAGGTCTATTGCTGTAGAACTAACTAAACGTGAGTTCGACAAAATCTGAAGCCCTCACCCTCACCCTCTCCCAGAACGGGGGAGGGAACAAGAAAAATTAGTCTTACTTCCCTTCTCCCCTTGAGGGAGAAGGGTTTGGGGGATGAGGGGTATTTCTGAGCATCGAACTCACGTTAACTAAGCAAAATTTCTAGCATTGCTGCCCAAGAAATATCTTGTTGAAGATATTGGGGATTGTCGGGAATATAGGGACTCTGGAGGCGATCGATCCCTAGAATTTTTGCTGTCTCTGGCAAAACTGGCACATCTGGATCGTAGGCTGTGGGGCGCATGACCGAACTAGAGAAGCCTTTGAAGATCAGAATCTCGTCCATCTCTCCCTCAAGTTCTACCCTGACTAGTAAAACTTCCTGAGGATGAGATTTTGTGTATTGTTCTAGAAGTTTTTCTGGGGAATCTTTCATAGAAGTTAAAAGACAGCTAGATTATTACCCTGGAACTTTAAGCTAAATGACCGGATTAGATTTGGGCTAATTTTCAGATCAAGACTACTGCTCGATCGCCGATCGCCCCTGTTTACCCAAACGGACAATGACAAAGTAGGCAAGATAGGTAGTGTAAATAAACAAGCCCACACCACCCCAAAACGCCATAAATTCTGGTTTATAAGCCCCATGAAAAATATTTTTGTAGGCAGCAGCAGGCTCCAACCAAACTTGGCAAAAGGGTGAACTCAGAGTTTGACTAGAAAAGGCACAGGAAAGAAACGGCACAGAAATAAGATTGCCAACTAGGGCATAGATTGTCACCGCCCACCGCCAACCCATGGTCACTAGGCGCAGCCAAGAAGGAGGTTGTTCGGCAATATCTTCATTGAGGTCTACCCAGAACCAGAGGGCGATCGGGATTAGTAGTCTGGCAATAAATCCCGTAATATAGCCAATTCCCCAACCCGGCATTAATAGATACACGGTGATTAGCAACAAGCTAGCAACTCGCCAGTAGATAATCAAAAGTCGAACGATCGCCTCCGATCGCTGCACTGCCGCCCAGATGATTAATCCTAGGGGCAGGAGGACAGTAAACAAAACTGCTAAACGATAATCTGTCCACACGAGGGAGCGAAGCAAAGTTTCTGGCATTGATTGGAGAAAAATAGGAAAATATTTAATTCTTGCCTTATATCCTACACTAAAAAAGCCTTCCCACCATCACTCTGATGCTTTGAATGACGATCCAGATTAACGGCTCGATCGCCCCCAAGTTATCTCAGAATTGTCTTAAAATCATCTTGGTATAATAAATTCTTGCCTCAAAAGTATTTATGCCTTTAAGCTAGAAGGTATTAACCTAAATTCACCTCAATTAATCTTATCCAGAAAAATTAGGAACTATGCGCTTAACCAAACCTCTCCTCAACAAAGTTGCTCTAGTTGCTGCCCTTAGCTGTGGCGCGATCGTTCTTCCCCAGGTCGCCATCCAACCCCCACTCCTCGCTCAAGTGGGAGTTCTCAACAATATTGCTACCGAGCTTACTATCAACAGTGGAGCCTTCTCTACCCTATTAGCCGCCGCCGGAGCCGCAGGACTGGGGAATACTCTTGCCACTGGTGGCCCCTTCACAATTTTTGCCCCTACCAACGAAGCCTTTGCTGCTCTACCCGCCGGGACTGTGCCTAGTCTGCTGGAACCCAGAAATCGGGGACTACTAACTAGTGTGCTTACCTATCACGTAGTCCCCGGCAGAATTAGCTCCACAGCCCTAGCTCCCGGTCAAACTGTCACCTTGAGAACCGTCCAAGGCGGGACTTTGAGAGTCCAAAAAAATGAACTCGGTGAGATTAGAGTCAATGGTGTGAAAGTCATCTTGTCGGATATTGCCACCAGTAATGGCATTATTCACGGCATCCAAGGAGTCCTCCTACCATAACCTTGCGGGAATTGTTCATGAATTATCCATTATTTTTTGATAAATTCACTGGCAATTAACGACCATCGGGGGTGTATTGATATACGCCCCTAACTTAATATCTTCCCCACAAATCCACTGTAGAGAGGACGATACTCACTATTTAGTGATTGGGATCTGAGGACTAATAACACTCTATTGGGGGTCAGCGATATTCAGAGCAGCTTTTGCTTCTAGAAGGGCCTCTCGGTAACGATAACTGGCACGGACGATCGCTCCCCGTTGTTCAGGGGTTACAGTGCTGTAGGGCATAGCCGCCACTTGTCCGGGACGAAAGAAAGGCTCGATCGTGCTGAGGCAGGCTTGATAAGCAGATTCTACTTTTTCGGTAATAGCCCGACCTAAAATAGCTTTATACGGCTCAAACTGACTGTGGATGCCGATCCAATTATGCTTAAAAATCAGTAGGCTTTGATCTGACCAAGTTTCCTCCTCACTAGAAATTTTCTTGGCAGGTAATTCCGTTGCCAGATTCAGCATCCCCCTGAAATTTAGGGGGGCATTGAAATTTTCAGGCTTGTTCAGCTCCGTAATTAAAGATTTCACACTAGCCACTAGTTGCTCCCCGTAGGGAATTGCTGCTTGGAGGTCTCCATCCCGATAGATCAGGGCTTCAATGCGATGAAAGCCTCTAAATTCTGGGGAAGTTTCCCCGCCCTCAATGGCGTAGGGGCGAGCATCTATATCTGTATCTTCTTTTGTAAAACTAGCCGCCAAAACTTCGATTTCTTCGTAGGGAGGACGGGCTTCTACATAGGCAGCCTTGGCTTTATTGATATCTCCACTTTTCAAGGCTGACAGCAGATTCTCCGTCAGGGGCAGTTGAGCCTTGGCTTGGTCAAGAAAATAATTGACCCCGGCTCTAACTTGGGGATCGTAGGTATTCGATCGAGCCGTTCTGTAACTTCCAAATAACAGAGCTAGGGCTAATACAGCTATCACCAGATAACGTACACGGATTTTCATGATGCTTTCCTCAAAAATATTTGACTTGTTAAAGATACTATAGAAGTCAACTTATTGCAAATTATTAGTAATAAGCTCAGGGGTTTTACGTTATTAAGCCCAGTTCTAGAGCATAAATAAAAGTCTAGATCAACAGGTTCGGGAGAATTTTGAACAGACAGTTGATACTAATTCTTAATAGTTGGCAGAGGAAATCTTAAATTCTTGTCCGGATTATTTTTGGGCTACTAAAACTCCCATGAGTCCGAAGGCGATCGAGTAATGCACGACTTCCGTAAATCCTGCCGACTTTGCTAAGCTCACCTGCTCTCTACCAGAGGGAAACCTTGCCAGACTAGGAGCCAGATAGGCATACTCTTCGGTGAAATTAAACCTTTCCGCCATCGGTACAACAATATTTTCTAGATACCACTGCTGAAAATCATTAACTAAACTACTTTGGGGTTGGTGAAAGTCAAGAATCGCCGCCTTAGCTCCGGGTTTCAGGACTCGATAAAGTTCCCCCAGTGCTTGGGGAATATCTACTACATTGCGCAGACCATAGCCCATAGTTGCCGCATCAAAATAATTATCTGCCAAGGGCAAAGCTAGGGCATCACCCTCCAGCCACTCGATCGCCAGATGAGGGGGCGTGGTTTCCTTCGCAACCTGCAACTGCTGCACCGAGAAATCTACACCATAAACTTGCCCCTGACTTTTTACCTGTTTGGCTAACAGCCGGGCCAGATCACCACTGCCGCAACACACATCCAAGCAACAATCCCCCAAAGCCGCCCCACTCCACTGCACCGCCATCAACTTCCAAACTTTATGCTGCCCAAAACTTAACCAATCATTTAGCTGGTCATACACAGGGGCAATCCGATTAAAAAGAGCCTGTACCTCTGTCGATCGCTGGGATTTGCTTTGATAATTACTCTGAGAACTACTCTGGGAATCACGCTGGGATTCTCCAACTTGAGATTCTGTAACTCCCAAGTTTCCCAAACCATCTAAGCCAGTTGTGTTCTCAAAATTATTTGTATCACCTAAATCATCTAGATTATTTATACCCACGCTCCTCCAAAATCCTCAGTGAATCTGCTGAAACTTCCTAGAAAATTAACCACCAAAATTGAATGTGGGTAACTTTAAGAAATAACTAGAGTAAAAGTTTAACAAAGTATTCGAGCCATTGAGAACCATAAAGTATTGCTGTAGTATGGTTCTGTCTGGGGATTCTCAATATTTCTACCCCGACTATCTGGAAAAGCTCCAGCTTTACTGTATAAATTAGTATCAAAAGACTTAACAAAGTCACTCTACCTACTGATTATGTGTGCTATTTTAATCTCTTTTTTCCTCAAAAAAACCGGAAATACCGTCCAGAGGGCGGCAGGGAAAAGAAAAATTAGGGTCTTTATCGATAGCCATTCATCATCTATCAAGCATTTATCGAGCATTTATCGAGTATTTATCGAGCATTTAGTGGCGGACATCTCCCCCAGCAAAGACTTTTTGAGCTGGTATAAATCTTACCCATAGATTTTTCCAACCAAATTTAGCCAAGTTCTAACTAGTCTTAGCAAGCTCCCTTAAGCTCAATCAAGTTTCTTTCAATCAGGTCTACCTCAAACCATAGAAAGCCCAAACTAAGCTTTTCTCTGGATATTTCACATCAAAACATGAGGTCTCTTTACTATGTCTGATTCAAAACTATTAATGAAATCTTCTATGCTTTTAGCTGCTGCCACCGTTGCGGCGATCGGCACAGGTATAGCAGATCAAGCTGATGCCCAAACCTTTCCCCCCCAATATTGTCGGCTCCACGGGAACTCCCGGTATTGATGGCGTTCTTCCCGGTCAAAGCGGCACAGCCGGGGGAGAAGCCTCTGCCTTTGGCTCTTCAGTAATTCCCGATGGCGGGGCAATCTCTGGTCGAGGCGGCACTGGGGCTGCGGGAGTTACCTTTAGCCCCGGAGTTACTGGTGGTGGGGCTGGTGGGGCTGGTGGGGCTTCTGGTTCCGCCACCGCTACTGGTGCTGCTGGTTTTGGCACCCTCCAAGGCGGTAGAGCCTTTGCCACTTCTAGTCAAGCTGGAGCTGGCGGTGCAGGCGGGGCAGGAACTCCCGCCTCCTTGGGCATGACTGCGGTTGCTGGGGGTGCGGGTGGTGTTGGTGGCAGTGCTGGAGTTGCTACAGCTACAGGCGGCAGTAGCCCCACTAATCCCGGTGGTGATGCTCTTGCCAATGGTGGTAGTGGTGGTGCTGGTGGTGCTGGTGGTGCTGGTGGTACTGGTTTTCCTGATACAACCACAGGAGTCGCTAGTGGTGCGGCTGGTGGTGTTGGTGGCGCTGGTGGCGCCGGGGCTGCGGCTAATGCTCGTGGTGGTGATGGTTTAAGAGGTGGTGCTGCGGAAGCCCGTGGTGGTGCTGGCGGGGCTGGTGGTGCTGGTGGTGCTGCTGGTGGTAGTGCTAGTGCGCCCCCCTCTTCCCGGTGCGGCGGGAACTAGTGGTGTAAATGGAACTACTGCTGGTGGAGTCGGTACTGCTGGAATTGCAGCTTCGGCAACAGGTACTCTCTTTGGGACTGCTGGTGGTGTTGGTCCGACTGGCGGTGCTGGTGGTGCGGGGAATCCCGGTGGTGTCGGCAATCCCGGTGGGACTGGTGGCAATGGTGGTCTTGGCGGCACTGGTGGTGTTGGTGGGATTGGTGGTACCGCAGATGTAGTTGGCAGTACCTCTGGTAACGGCGGCAATGGTGGTGCTGGTGGTCCCGGCGGTGTCGGTGGGGCTGGTGGTATTGGACAACTGGAACTGTGGGTATAACTGGCTCTGCTGGCGGCATTGGTGGTGCTGGTGGTAATGCCTTTGCCAAGGGTGGCATGGGTGGTATTGGGCTTGATGGTCTAGGTACTGGCACTGGCGGTACTGCGGTTGCTGTTGGTGGTGCTGGGGCAGTTGGTGGTGCTGGTGGTACTGGCGGTGCTGGTAGTGCTGGTGGTACTGGCGGTATGGGTGGTGTCGGTGGTAATGGTGGTAATGCTGGCTTAGGTGGTGCTGGGGGTGTAATTGGTAGTACTGGTGGTATTGCTGGTGCTGGTGGAGCTAATGGTCTTCTTGGTGGTGCTGGTGGTACTGGGGGGATTGGTGGCGCTGGTGGCAATGGCGGGATCGGTGGTGCTGGAGGGATCGGTGGCACTGGTTCCGTTGGGGGTAATGCCCTTGCCATTGGTGGTCGTGCCTACAAAGGACAACAAGCTGGTGCAGCCCGAGCCGTAGGTGGTCGGGGTGGTAACGGTGGTGCTGGTGGACTTGGTGGCGCTAGTGGCGTTGGTGGACTTGGCGGTGCTGGTGGTACTGGTGGCTTTGGAGTTAGCAACACTGGTGGCGCAGTCAATCCCGGTGGGGCTGGTGGTCAGCAAGGTCAACCCGGTGTCGCCGGCACAGTTGGCAACACAGCTGTTGGCTCTGGTGGCACTGGTGGTGCTGGTGGGGCTAATGGTTTGGCTGGTGCTGTGGGCGTTAAGGGCTTAGGCGGTGCTGGCGGTGCTGGTGGTAATGCCTTTGCTAAGGGCGGGATTGCCCAAGGTGGCGGCTTTGCTGGTAGTGCGGTAGCGATCGGGGGGTGACGGTGGTTCTAGCCCAGAGTTTAGCCAAGCTGGGGGTCGTGGTGGTGATGC
>JAAUUE010000260.1 GCA_012031635.1 Coleofasciculaceae cyanobacterium SM2_1_6
GCCCCCAAGGGCGAGCCAAACACCCAACCAAGTTGCCCCTAGGGTAAAGTAATTACATCTCCCGCCAACATAGAAAAAAGAGTAGGGAAGAATTTGCGATCGGCTCCATATTTTTCTACCAAGAACCCAATCAGAGCCGCAGCGAAGGGAAAGGCAACGAGATATCCCCCCGTAGGACCAAGGATTTTGGCAATCCCAAAGCCCCCCGCCGAAAAGACGGGCAACCCAGCAACTCCTTCTCCGAGGTAGGTAATCACCGTCAGGAAACCAAGTTTTCTGCCCAAGGAGGCCCCAATCAAAGCAACGCCGAGGGTCTGCCCAGTGATGGGAACAGGGGTAAAGGGCAGAATAATACTCACCTGTGCTAGTAAGCCGAGAAAGAGACTGCCGAGGAGTACCAAGAGGACGGGTTGGAGGCTGGTTCTTTGGGGAAATAGGGTTTTCAGGAGAGGAGAATAGGAAGTAGTCTGCATTTTTTTGGATAACCTATAATAATTTAGGAACTTGATGAATTTAATTAAATTTAGTTTGGATATTAACTTTTTTTCGGTAATTATGTGGAGGAAACGGGGAAATCTGCAAAGGAGTTTTGAGATAAACTCTGAAGAAAGTTATGGTAGCAGGTTTCTGCAATTAAATTTACAAACCCTAGTAATTTTTCTGATATTTTCCGCCCGATCAGTCTGCCCATCTAGTCTTTGGCATATTCAGTATTTATCTAAAAATCCTATTGTCTAGTAATTACCTCAAGTATGACTAAACTCCCTCAGCATGATGGTGACAGGAAAAATTCTCGGCTTGTTGAGCAGAATAGGCAACAAGAACTTCAGCAACAAACTCAGCAGGCAATCCACCAAATCATCCTTGGTCATGCCAGTGTCAATTATCAGGGTAATCATCGGGGCTGGCATCTTTTAACAGAATTAGCGTCCTATCTTCGATCGACCTTTGAGGCAGACTTTTGTTTGCTCTGTCCGCCCAATTTTGGGAACGGGATCTTGGCTACTGGTCAAGATTGCTCTTTTTGTGATCGATCGCATCTTTTCTCTTGGTTAGTCACCTCAGGACTGTTAGTCTCGCCGGGAGAGACGATCGCTATTAACAACTGCCAAAACTTGCCGGGAGTCGATCGCACCTGTCTGCCCCCGCCCCTCCGGGAGATGATTAGCTTATTAGGAATGGAAACCCCCACCAATGAGCCTTTAACTACCCATAACAAAGGTTTAAATGAGGGCTTAAATGAGGGCTTAAATGAGGGTTTAACTAGAAATTTAGCGGAAAATTCCCCTGAAAAATTTATCCTATCTGGAGGAATAGTACTGCTAGGATGCTATCAAGAGCGGGAATGGACTGAGGGACTGCCAGAATTATTGGCAACGTTGGTTCCCCTCGTGGCGATCGCCTTCCATCAAAGCCAAATTCAATACCAACTAGATATTAGCTATCCCTACCAGAGATTAGTTAATCAAATTACTCAAGCGATTCGAGACCACGAAGAAATTAATCAAATTCTCCAACAGGCGATCACAGCGATCGGGCAAACCTTAGGAGCGAATACCGGGACAATTCTCCTGTTGAAATACAAAGAACCTGCTTGGAAAAGAGCCGATCGAAAATCCCTAGAAATGATCACCGCTCACAAAACTGCCCAGTGGTCAGCCCCCCCCGGTCAAATTTTCCCTCAAGTGATCCATCAAACTCTCTATCAGATCGACGATCAAGATGATTCGCCAGCCAGGGATCTGAGTAGTCAAAGTGATCAGGATGATCAAGATAACCAAAATTTTCTTAATCAAGATTTTTCACTCCTCCTACCCCAGAAAAGCAGCTTTTCCCTTGCCCTTTCACCCCTCTGTGGTCAGGCTTTCCAACAGGCTCCCCGCCCCTTAACCACGGCAACCAATCCGGGGGCGGTAATATTTCCCTTGATGGGGGCAGTGGGGCATACTCTGCCGGCAAGAGTGCTGGGGTTTTTGGTATTGGAATACTATCCCATGCGGCAGTTACTAGAGGGAGAATTAGAATTAATTAGTTCCGTCAGTAATCAAATTAGCTATGCCCTGATTCAAGACCAAACCCTGCGCCAAGTGAAGGCGATCGTCGATGAGCGGACAGCCCAACTGCAAACCAGCTTGGAGGTACAGGGAAGACTCTACGAAAAAATTCGCCATCAAGTAGACCAACTGCGGCAGCTAAATCAGATCAAAGATGAATTTATCAGTGCCATCAGCCACGAACTCCGGACACCCCTGACTAGTATGAGCTTGGCAATTCGGATGCTCCGGGAAGAAACCCTCACCCCCACCAAACAAGCTAAGTATCTAGAAGTATTGGAGCAGCAATGTCAGCAGGAAATTTTGTTAATTAATGACCTCCTCGCCCTCCAGCAACTAGAAGAAAATTCGCCCTTAATTAGCCTAGAGACGATCGACCTCCAGCCACTTTTACAAAAACTAGCCCAAACTTTTCATAGACACTGGACAACCAAAGCCCTCACCCTTGAACTAGAAATAATTTTCGCCCCCAATGCCAAAGCTGCCGCTACCAAATTAAGCCATGCCAAGTCCGAAAGTCCCAAATCTATTAAAGTTCTTGTGAATGAAAATACCTTTGGTGCATATCCCTTACCCTCAATCTTGGTTGTCACCCACGCCGACAGTCTCCAGCGCATCTTGGCAGAACTACTAACTAATGCTGGAAAGTATTCTGATCCCCAAACCATAGTCCGCCTCCGCATTGAGCAGGCAACAGAGGAGACTATCTTTAGGATTATGAATGAAGGAGACGGGATTGCCCCCGAGGAGCAGGAATTAATTTTTGAAAAGTTTCATCGCACCCAAACTGCGGTGCAGAAGACGATCGCCGGCACTGGGTTGGGTTTGGCCCTAGTCAAGCCCCTTGTGAAACACCTGCGCGGGAAGATTAGTGTATCAAGCAAACCCCAAGACGATCGCCCCACTTGGCTAACTTGCTTCACAGTCAAGCTGCCACATCTTCTAGTTGATGATACAGTGAACAGTAAGCAGTGAACAGTAAACAGTAAGCAGTGAAGAATCTTGATTAGTCTTTCGTAACTGAATCAATAACTATCCACTATCCGCTCAATAACTGATAACTAATAACTGATAACTGATAACTGATAGCCCAATGTTGAGCAAAATTACCCAACCAGAGTCTTTTCGCTGGCAAAAATCTAATGCATCGGCCTTGGGGCGACAACGGGATATTTTCTTAGCTGCTACCCAGTGGATATCCTACCTGTGGTGGGATAGTATTTTCCCTCAGAACTCCGCCGCCCATCGCTACAAACGAGCCAAATGGGTAGTGAGAAAGCTCCTAGATTTGGGGCCGACTTTTATCAAGATTGGTCAGGCTCTGTCTACCCGTGGGGATATTCTGCCTCTAGAATATGTAGAAGAGTTGGCAATGTTACAGGATAATGTCCCGGCTTTTGGGTCTGGGCAGGCGATCGCTGTCATTGAGGCAGATTTGGGCAAATCAATTTATGCCATCTATCGAGATTTTGACCCAGTACCGATCGCGGCGGCGAGCTTGGGGCAAGTCCATCGCGCCAGACTCCACACAGGGGAAGAAGTTGTCGTCAAAGTCCAGCGTCCGGGTTTGCAGCAATTATTTGATTTAGATGTGCAGGCTTTGCAGAAATTAGTTCATTTTTGTTATCGCTATTTTTCGTGGGCAAAAAAGTATGAACTACAGGCTATTTATGAAGAGTTTGTCAATGTTTTATATCAGGAAATAGACTATACGATCGAGGGCAAAAATGCCGATCGCTTCCGAGAAAATTTCCAAGATTATCCCGGTGTAATTGTCCCCAAATTATTCTGGCAGTACAGCAGTAAACGGGTATTAACTATTGAGTACAAACCGGGGATTAAAATTAATGATTGCGCTGCCCTTGAAGCCCAAGGAATCAATCTCAAGGAACTCAACCTAGTCGGGGTCAGTTGCTATCTCAAACAGTTATTAATTGATGGTTTTTTCCAAGCAGACCCCCATCCGGGAAACATGGCGGTGAGTGATGACGGTCAGATAATTTTTTATGATTTTGGGATGATGGTAGAGATGCAATCCCTCGATCGAGAACAGATGATCAAAACCTTCTTTGCCATCCTCAAAAAAGATACCAATGCGGTGATTGATGCTCTCGTTCTCATGGGTTTAATTGAGCCAGTGCCGGATATGACCCCCGTGCGGCGGTTGATGGATTTTATCCTCCAAGAATTTACCGAAAAACCCCTAGAATTACCATCTCTGAAGCAAATGGGCGGGGAAATTTATGAAATTTTTGAAGAGCAACCCTTCCGGCTGCCAGCGAAGATGACGTTTATTATCAAAGCCCTCACTACCCTCGATGGCATTGCCCGCACCCTCGACCCCAAGTATAATCCTATTGCCTGTGCTAAGCCTTTTGTCAAGAGTTTTACCAACTATCAAAGCAAGAGCAGTTTATTCAAAACTATCGCCCTGCAAGCTAAGGATTTAGTGGTGAGTCGCTGGAATCAGCCCAGTAGAACGGAGTTATTATGGCAACGTTTGGAAGAAAGATTGGAGCGGGGAGAATTGCAATTGCGGGTGAAATCTCTGGAGAGCGATCGTACCCTGAAAAGAATTAATATTGCCCTCAAAGCGATCATTTATGCTTGTATTAGCGGCTTTACTCTCCTCACTGGAGCCGTCCTTCTCATGGGCAGTTATGCAAGCTGGGCTGTCATTCCTTTTACTATTTCAACTATCAGCTTTTTCCTATTTTTCTGGCATATGTTTAATCTCGGAGTCAAGGAAAGATTGGACAAACTGGCAAAGTAATCAGTTAACAGTTAACAGTTATCAGTTAACAGGAGGTAGAGGAGGTAGAGTTAACAGTTACTTGTGCTGAGCGGAGTCTAAGTGTTGGTGAGAAGTTATTGGAGGATGAGGGATGTGCGGTGGTTCTCTGCCCTGATGACAAGGAGATTTTTGTTGCCTAGGGGCAAGCGATCTTGTCATGCTTGGGGGCAAACTATGGAGGAGGCAAGGACTGAGTTAGGTTATGTTTTTGAGATGATTCTGGAAGAGTATCAAGAGGCTGGTCAATTTGATATCTGTTAAATTAGTGATTTTGAGAAGTCGTTTATGAAACCTTATTGATTATTTCGATAATCTTGGCAATAGCTTCACTAGTTTTTGTGGGCTTGAGATGATCAGCAACGGATAAAATAATTGACTGATCTGCGGTAAATAGGCGATTAGGTCTAATATTGCTAGGTTTGTTCAAGCTACCCGTTTCAAAATCATTGTCGTTGAGAATAATTGCATAGGAATCGCTAAGGGATTGACTAGTAATCTGGCATAAAATTAGATCGTCACCTTGTAAGTTAGCAATCACTAAAGCCGGGCGGCGCTTGTTTTGAGATAGATCGGAAAAAGGAAAAGGAACGATGACAACATCACCTTTTACAAATCTTGCCATGCTTCATCTTCCTCTGGGTTTAGCCAATCTTTTGCTAAGGATGACTCACTCATCATTGTAATCTCCCGTTTTTCTTGGAGATGTTTAGATTTGAGAGATAATAAAAATTCTAGTAATTGCTCTAATAATAGTTCGGGAGCTTGTTCAATTTCACGAGACAAGATTTCTTTGGTATTCATAACAGATAGATAGATAATTAATTGTGTAACTTTAATATCTCAGATGCTTCTGATTATAGTAAATTTGAGGTGAGGTCGAAGCTAGTTGAGTATAATAAAAAAATAAAACTACGTATTATACTTTCCTATTTATGAGTCAAAATCTACATACATCTTTGTTCCAAGAGGCTCTGGAGGCTGTAGAAGCCCTATCGTTAGATGACCAAGGGGAGTTACTGAGGGTTTTGAGGAAGCGCTTGAATCTGCGGCAACATCAGCAAATTGTGGAGGAAGTCCGGGAGGCTCAACAGGAATATCGAGAAGGGAAGTTTAGCTCTGGGACTGTTGATGATTTTCTGGCGGAGTTAGACAGTTGAGAAAAATTGATTGGACTCCTAAATCTATCCGGGCTTTCAAACGTTTGATTCGGAAGAACCCTCAATTGCGACCCTTGGCTGAGAGAGCCTTAAGGCAGTTAGCTGAAAATCCATTTCACCCTAGTTTAAGCACTCATAAATTGGTGGGAGATTTATCAGATATTTGGTCATGTTCTGTAGATTATAAATATCGTATATTGTTTGAGTTTGTGAAAAATCCTGAAGCCGAGCTTGAGAATATTTTATTGCTAAATATTGGTTCTCATGATGAGGTTTATTAGATATCGAATTTCTGCCAACCCAATCTGCTGTTTAGCTGTTGCAAAAAAAATTGATCGCCAGAGGCGATGGGGGAGCGCACAGCGCAAGAGGGCAAAAGAACAAAGAAGCAGTCCTCACGCCCGAAAACAAAAGAAAACTCAAGCAACCACTAACCGAAAACCGATGTCGTTGTACCTATTGACTGCAAAGCCCCTGATCCGAAACGCAGAACGGCAGTTGATAGCATAGTTGTACCACGAACCACCCCGCAGGACGCAAGAATGATTATCATTATCATTTACATTGATTTCTCCCCAAGGTTCACTG
>JAAUUE010000261.1 GCA_012031635.1 Coleofasciculaceae cyanobacterium SM2_1_6
AAATTAAGCCATGATTGTGAATAATTCCGCATATTTAACTCCAAAAAATTAGAACCGTTATAGGTTAACCAGCCGCAAAGTTAGACTTCAGATTCAAGCCAGAACCCAACAAAAAAAGCTCTGCGGGTCTTTTACTGCTGTTATTGCAATTAAACTCTAGAAAAATGAGTGCCAGATGAAGCCTAGATGGGGATTGCATAAATATTGATCTGGATTGATCTGGATTGATCTGGATTAATCTGGGGGTTAATGTAGCGATCGCCCCAAATTTAGATTAATTACAGCGACTTGCCACGATCTTCATCAAAAACTCATCTAAGAATTAGCTGTAGTTCATTTAGGATTGCTATAGTCGTAAGCTAATAGATCCGCATCCATAAAAAATATGTCAGAGCAAGATTGGTTAGTGACAAATGACAGTGAATGTATTCCTTTTACAGATGTACCAGATGATGACACTTCCGAAGATTGGTTGACTAAGCCCTATCGCCTCTATCGTTTTCTGACTGACCTTGAAGATATTATTTGGCAGGAAAGTGACGATCGCCTCAGACTGCAAAGAATTTGTCCCCTGGTCAGGCGCTTGCTCAATAGCTCTGAATGGATTTTCACTAGTTTTCTGCTTCCAGATCCAGCAACGGGTTGGTCAGTACAACTTCTCTACGATGAGCCGGATTTCCCGATCACAATCCAGATGGTAGCTTGGTCGCCCCAGAGTGTTTCCCCCATTCATAATCATGGGGCTTGGGGTCTTGTTGCCATTCTCGATGGAGCAGAAAAAAATACCTTTTGGCAGCGATCGTCCACTGCCGAAGCCCCAGACCAGATAAAAAAAACTGGCGAGCATTGCCTTCTAGGGGGAGATATTCTCTGTTTTATGCCCGATGCTATTCACCAAATTGAAGTGATGGGCGATCAGCCCACCATTAGTTTTAATGTCTATGGTGAAACTGATTATACTCAGCGCTTTGAATTTGATTTAGAACATAATACTGCCAAAATTTTTTAATGTATAACTCCCTAAGAAAAGTAATTAATAATTTATTTGGTCGGCGTATTTCTCCAACTTCGCTCCAATTTCGCCTAACCATAGAATTAGTTACTATCTCTATAATTAGCTTGGGGAGTGTCTCTATCTGGGCGGGATGGAGGATGGAACAAACCTTAATTGCTAGTCATAAACAACTGCTTGAATATATTGCCACGCGCTTTCCTGAGCAAGTAGAAATGTATATGGAAGAAGGCGGGCTTGAGGTGGGAATAGAGCGCACAACAAATAAGGTTTCTACTTCTGGTCTATCTGTCATAGTGCAGAATCCAGATGGTCAAATTCTAACTAAATTGATCGGCAATAATGATGTTTTCTTAAACCACCAAGATATTATTACCTACGGAGAAGTGGCAACTAGTCCTCAAGTAATTAAGTTTGGCGATCGCTATGTTGTCCTATGCGGCAATCCCCTAAATATTAATGGTAAATTAGTAGGCAAATTTTATCTTTCACAGGATATTACTAACGAGCAGATTCAATTAAATAATAGTGTTTATGGTTTAACTATCATCAGTATTTTGGCAACCATAATTTTGATTTTAGTGATTATTCAACGGATTCGTAAAGCTCTATCTCCCTTAGCCCAAATGAGCCAGATGGCGAGTATTATTTCTATTGATGATTTGCAGGGGGCAAAACTGCAATTAGCCCAAGCTCCTGATGAAATTCGAGGACTAGCTCAGGCTTTTAATGAAATGCTATTGCGGTTATCTGACGCTTGGGAACAACAACGGCAATTTGTTGGCAATGTATCCCATGAATTACGCACCCCTCTCACTGTTATTTGTGGCTATCTTCAAAGTCTTTTGCGTCGAGGTGATAACCTGAGTACCTATCAACAACAAGCCCTCGAAACTGCCAGTGCCGAAACTGAACGGACGATCCAAATGTTGCAAGACCTCCTCGATCTCGCTAGGGCTGATAGTGGCAATTTACACTTTCGGCAAAATCCAGTTTTTCTCAATACTTTAATTGCCGAAGTAGCGGCTATGAGTGAAAAAGTTAGCGATCGATCAGTAAGGCTTTTACCTGTTAATCAGGATATTGTGGCTTTAGCAGATCAAGACCGACTCCAGCAAGCGCTAATTAACTTGGTCGATAATGCCATCAAATATTCGGCGGAAGCTGTAGAAATCAAACTAGAAAGCACTGGTGATCAGGCGATTATTTCTGTTTGCGATCGAGGTATTGGGATTTCTCTGCCCCATCAAAATCGAATTTTTGAGCGGTTTTATCGGACTGATGATGCTTCAACTCGATCGAGGGATGGCACAGGTTTAGGACTAGCGATCGCCAAAAGTTTAATTGAAGGGATGAAGGGAAAAATTAGCCTCCGTTCTAAGCCCAATGAAGGTAGTGTTTTTATAATCACCTTACCTCTATGGGAGTCTTCGCTGTGAACGATCAAATTCTTCTAGTTGAAGATGATCCCAAGTTATCAAAATTCATTGCCTCAGAACTTAGCCTAGAAGGGTATCAAGTGACGATCGCCCACAATGGCATCGATGGATTAACCATGGCTCGTGATACTCAACCCGATCTGGTGATTTTAGATTGGATGTTGCCAGAAATATCTGGGCTAGATGTTTGCCTGCGCTTACGAAAAACTGGTAGTAAAGTACCCATAATTATGCTGACTGCCAAGGATGAAATCCTCGATCGAGTCACAGGCTTAAATGCTGGAGCCGATGACTATCTCATTAAACCTTTTAGTATTGAAGAACTCCTTGCCAGAATCAAAGCCAGAATGCGGCGGATGTATCCTGAAACTTCTGATAATTTGCAATTTGCTGATCTCACCTTAAATCATCTTTCTCGTGAAGTCGATCGCTCTGGACAGAAAGTCGACCTGACCGCTAAAGAGTTTGACCTGTTGGCCTTTATCTTGCGCCATCCCCGACAAGTATTAACCCGTGAACAAATCCTCGAAGCAGTTTGGGGCTATGATTTTATGGGCGACTCGAATATTATTGAAGTTTATGTCCGGGCTTTACGCATCAAATTAGAAGCCCATAATCCTCAGCGGATAATTCATACGGTGCGTGGTGTAGGCTATGTACTCAGAAATCATGAATAGATCTCTGCCAAATTAGATGTATGGAAATCACCGTAACTTCAAGCCTATTTTCTGGAGTAGAATAATAGTTGAAAGTCTCTATTCTAATACCATTTCACTAAATAAATGATACAAATAGATAAAGCATAAACTAACTATCAAATCAGATGTGTAGAGTTGTTAAAATTGAAATTACAGAAAGCTCAGAAGCACTACAGAAACTTTTGAGGCAACAGCATTCCGCCACAATAAAGTAGTAGCTTCTATCACTGGATGGGAATTTATTATAGAGGCTCTATATGTATCAGCTATTTCGTGAAATGGTATAAATATGGCAAAGGAACAGAATTTATGTTAAATTTAATTTGCAAATTAGTTAGAGCCACTGAAATTATCGATATCCTGAACTCCAGAAATACTGGCACAGCCTTTCCCTAAAACAATTGGCACGTCATTGCAGATGCTATAGTGGCTAAAACTGATTTGCCAGACGCTGGCACTAAGCTGATTAACCGAGGTAAAAGCTGGATGAATTTGATGCTTTTTGAAAACCAATCCACAATTCAAATCGTGTTGGAAAAATAGTTTAATTTTATTCGGAGTTTGTCTAAAAATAGTGACAGTAACCTTAAAGTAATGAAAATCCCAGATAAAAAAAATTGTCATCTTCAGCCAATATTTGCTATCTCGAATGTAGCCTGTTTTCTGCTCTTAAACTTAATGGGTTGCAGTCAAGGTAAACCTTCATCTGAGGCAACTCAGACTAATATCCCCATAAAAAATTCAGCAAACTCGCAAAGATTTGACGGGATTACCATCACCGTTGCGGCTATGGACAGACCAATCGGGGTAGGGGTTGAGCGCCGGGCTCGTGAGTTTGAAAAACTGACGGGTGCTAAGGTCAATATAGTCACATTTCCCCAGAAAGAAGTTTTTCCATCCATGCAACAGGAATTTGTAAATAAAACCAATAAGTATGATGTGGTTGTTTTCTCACCCCAATGGATGGCAGATTTTGTGAAGCCCGGATATCTGGAAAACTTAACCACTCGTGTTAACGCAGATAGCCAACTGCAATGGGATGATATAGCTCCCTTTTTCCGAAATTTTACGGCAACCTATAAAGGACAGATCTATGCCGTGCCGATGGATGGTGACTTTCAGATGGTCTACTATCGCAAAGATCTATTGGAAAAATCAGGAATTGAACCACCACAAACCTGGGATGATTATATCGTTGTTGCCAAAAAGTTTCACGGACAAGACCTTAATTCTGATGGTAAACCAGACTATGGTTCTTGTATGGCTAAACAGCCAAACCACGTAAATCATCAACTGGTTTGGTCGGTAGCCAGTGCATTTCTTCAAAGTCAGGGAACAGAAGAAGGTGGATTTTTTGACCCCGAAACAATGAAGCCCTTGGTAAATAATGCAGCCTTTGCTAAAGCTCTGGATATCTACAAAGAAACGACCAAATACGCACCGCCAGAAGAATTGACTTTGAACCTAGATGGATCGAGAAAATTATTCTTGGATGGGCGCTGTGCGATGACTTTAGATTGGGGTGATATCGGCACATTGGCGATCGATCCAGCCCTCTCAAAAATACCCGATAAAGTTGGCACTTTGATATTACCCGGTAGCAAAGAAATTCTCGATCGTCAAACTGGGAAACTTGTAGCCTGCGATAAATTTACCTGTCCATACTCCATTGATGGCGTTAACCATGCTCCCTATGGGGCTGTGGGTGGATGGGTTGGTGGTATCAATGCGGCAGCTAAACCAACAGTTAAAGATGCTGGCTATGCCCTAATTTCCTACATCAGCCAACCCGCGCAATCGAATGTTGATGTTACAATTGGGATTACTGGTTTTAATCCTTACCGCATTTCTCAGTTTACTAAACGGGAAAACTGGTTACAGGCAGGGATGTCAGAAACCTTGGTCAGCAGCTACTTGGGCGGTATTTCTGTGAGTTTGAGCAACAGTAATATGGTATTGGATCTGCGTGTACCCCAAAGCGCCCTTTACCAGCGAGAAATTTTAGATACTGCAATCGCCGATTTCCTCACGGGTAAAATTACTCGTGATCAAGCCATACAGAAAATTGAGCAGGAATGGGAGAAAGTGACTAATCAAATCGGTCGAGATTCCCAATTACAAGCCTATCAAGACAGTTTGGGAATCGAATAGTCTATTTGGAGAAAACCATTTATGTTGCGTTGGAATCTGAGCACTAAAGTTGTTGCTGCTTATTCAGGCTTAATTGCACTTATGGCTGGGGTACTGACTACCACACTTTACTGGCAGCTTCGATCAGCTAATCACAAAGCAATGAATGATCGCTTATCAGATTTGCTCAGTTTAACAGCACCAGGAATTGACAGCGACTATCATTCCCTGACCTTAACACCCAAAGATAAGAATAAGCCCTACTACAAAATCAACCTCAGAAAACTCCAAACCGTTCAAGCTAACAGTAAAGATATCAACCGAATTTATACACTACGTCCAAAGAAAAGCGGCGAACTAGCTTTTGTTTTGAATTTTTCTCCGAAATCAAAAAAATCAATATCTGTGGGAGAAACCGTCCAGAATTTAACTCCGATTCTCGCAGCAGAAGCATCAACTCTATCCGAAACCAAAATTGAGAATGATTTTTTGCAGAATCCAGAAGGTGAAACCGTATTATATGGGTATGCACCCATCAAAGATCAATTTGGTCGTTTGGAGGGAATTTTAGCGATTGAATTAGATGCCAGTTCGATCGTACAGACGGAATTGATTGGGGGCGTGATCGCATTAGGAACTTTCCTAGTTATCTTAGCACTCACCGTTTTGATCGTTAATTGGCTGGCGCGATCGCTGATTGTGAATCCTACCCTCCGCTTAAATGATGCAGCCAAAAAACTTGCAGCTGGGGATTGGCATCAATCTTTGGCAACCGAAAGTGAAGATGAATTGGGGGAATTAGCCAAGTCTTTTAATTATATGGCTCAACAGCTACAAAACTCATTCAAAAAACTCGAAGAATACTCACAAAATCTAGAGCAAAAAGTTAAAGAACGAACTACAGAACTTCAAGAAAAGAATCAACACTTGCAACAAACCCAACTCCAGTTGATTCAAGCAGAAAAAATGTCAGCCTTAGGACAGATGGTAGCTGGTATTGCCCATGAAATTAATAACCCAGTCGGCTTTATTACTGGCAACATTAGCCACACTCGCGAATACTTTCAATATCTACTTGATTTACTGAGTCTCTACGAGCAGGAATGCCCCCACCCTAGTCCGGTCTTGCAAAGTCAAATGGAAGCCATTGACTTGAATTTCTTAAAAGATGATCTAGATAAAATCCTCTTGTCTATGAAAACCGGGTGCGATCGCATTCGCCAAGTTGTATTAGGTTTACGCAATTTCTCTCGCCTAGATGAATCTGCCCAAAAGCAAGTCAATATCCATGAAG
>JAAUUE010000262.1 GCA_012031635.1 Coleofasciculaceae cyanobacterium SM2_1_6
TCGCCCAAGATTTATCCGTAAACCCAGCGATGAGTTGCTGACTTAATTCCTGACTGAGGGGTAGGCTATCGATTACCATCCCTGTACACAGGAGCATCATGTAAAGAATGGAATATTTAAATAGAGATTTCGCCGCATCTTTACTACTAGGATCGAGGTTGAGTTGCCAGACTTTTTTTAATGAAAACCATGCCTAGAATCAAGGCGATCGCCCCGTAAATTAGCCCTGCTTGCCCCAGAGGATACACCAGCAAGAAACTAGCCGCCACGGTAATCCAAGTGTAGACCCAAATCTGCCGCACAGTTTCCACCTCTCCTTTGATCACTGGCAGCATGGGAACCCCGACTTTAGCATAGTCATCCCGGATCATCAGTGCCAAAGCCCAAAAATGGGGCGGAGTCCAGAGGAAAATTAGGGCAAAGAGTAGCCACGCAGCCCAGCTTAGTTCTCCTGTCACCGCTGCCCAACCTACTAGAGGTGGAATGGCTCCGGCGGCTCCCCCAATCACGATATTTTGGGTAGTGTGGCGCTTGAGAAAATGGGTATAAATCACCATGTAGAAGGCGATCCCCGTCATGGCAAGGCAGGCACTAAGGAGATTAACAAAGGTAGCAAGAATCGTAAAGGCAAGAACTCCCAAAACGATCGCAAAAGCGACGGCATCCTTGGTTTGCACTTTCCCTGAAGGTAAAGGACGTTTCCGAGTCCGCTCCATGGCATAGTCAATGTCTCGATCGTACACACAATTCAGCACCTGAGCCGAAGCTGCCGCCAGAGTTCCCCCCGTGAGGGTAAGCAACAATAGGACAGGATCAATGTGTCCGTGGGAGGCAATTCCCATAGCTGCCGCCGTGGTGATCAGGAGCAGGGGAATGATCCGGGGTTTAGTGAGTTGGTAGTAGCTACGGAGGACTTGCAGAAAATTCTCGTGATGGGGCGAAAGTCCGGTACTGATCATAGTGATAATTCCTGTTTAATGTTCTTCCAGAGATCGGCATGGTGTGGAGGGCTGCATCAATGGTGAGGGAGATAGTTAGAAGCTGATTAAGCAACTAGAGATTGACTAATAGGTTTGATAGTCGTGATGGTCGGGGATCGATCGCGCCATGCCAGGACAGTGAAAACTACCAGAGTTCCCACAAGGGCGGCTCCTAGGGTATGGTGGGCTACCGTCAGGGGTTCTACCTGTAGGTGCAGCTTAAAAGTGGCATAGCCCAAGGCAATCTGGCTGAGGAGGAGGATACTAACTAATCTGCTCAACCGCCGCAGGTAGGGATGAAGCCCCGGTGTTCGCCAAGCCCCGATCGCTACGATCGCCGAACTGAGGGAAGCGGGCAAAACTCCCCAGAGATGGCTGTTCATCACCGCACACAGTTCTCCATAACCAAAGCATTGGTGCAAAGCCCACTGGGAGCCAACTAAGCCACCGAGGAGACACTGGAGATAAACCAAAATTACGGCGATCCCCCCCCAGATGCTTAATTTCCCTGCGGTTCCGGTTCCTTGGTAAGGTAAGAGCATGGCGGCGATCGCCAATAGGGTACAAAAAAATAACAGGGCTGTGCCTAGGTGGGCAGTGACAATATCAAAGCGGAGGAGTTCTGTCACTGTTAAACCGCCGAGGACTCCTTGGAAGAGAATTAAGCTCAGGGCAAAGGTCGCTGCCCAAGGGAGCCAACGGGGGAGGTGTTGTCGCTGCCACCAAGTTATCCCTACCAAAAGGAGAGTGCTCAGCCCAATCAACGCCGCATCAAGACGATGGAACCATTCTAGAAATACTTGGAGATTCATCTGCTGGCTAGGCACTAACTGCCCATAACAGAGGGGCCAGTCGGGGCAGGCTAACCCTGCATTCATCACCCGTGTGGCACTGCCTACCGCCATGAGAAGGAGGGTGGCGATCGTGATTTTCCAGACTAAGCCCTGAATCCGGTTTTGGATGAGAGGGTTAGCTGATGATGAGACTGCTGAGGCTTGAGGATCACTGCCTGTAGCTAGATTCCCCGGGGTTACTTGATTAATTTGGCTCGAAAAGACTGATTCGGTCATAAATGATTTCCTTTCCAGTTGATTTAGTTCAACTCTTACAACCTCTAGGAAAAACTTGCTCTGTTGTTCCAGTAAACCCCAAATTTTACCGATTTTGTTGATAACTTTAGATAGATTTCATATTGTTGAGGAACTAGCCAAAAAAATTAAGAATTATCACAACTCGTAGATAAATATAAAAATAATTGGAAATTTGTTGGTGTCGATCCTAAAGAAAATCAGAAGAAATTGTGCAAGTTTTGGGAATCATGGATTTCCTGTTTTAACCTATATAACAGTGATGGCTACCTATATTTAGTAAAGGTATGAAACTTAGTGAAGGCATGAAACAACCTCCCTTGCTCTGGGATTGCTCTCATCTTAAATTTCTATCTTGACTCTAAAATTTGCCTCCACCGCTATTTTTTATTCCTACCCCTTCTATTCCTTAATTTCTAACCTACTCCTAAAACAGACTCTAAATCCCGTGAACATTCCCAGTAATATCCTCACCCTCGTTGCCGGAATTCTGCTGACCGCAGTTAGTCTCTGGTATGGTCAAAATCACGGTTTGTTGCCTGTCCAAGCTTCCGAACAAGCCGCTCAAGTTGATGGTCTATTTAATATGATGATGACGATCGCCACGGGGCTATTTATCATTGTCCAAGGTTGTCTAATCTTTGTTGCGATCAAATATCGCCGCCGGGCTGGAGATAACAGTGATGGCTCTCCGAATAATGGAAATATTCCCCTTGAGATCTTTTGGACTGCCATTCCTGCGGCGATCGTCCTCATGATCTCCATCTACAGTTTTGAAGTTTATACCCAGATGGGAGGCTTGGATCCCATGGCTTCTATGGGGCATAAAACTCCCAGCCAAGTCCTTGCTCAAGGTGGTGAATCTACTGGGATGAATATGGAAGGCATGGTGGCGATGGATGCTCAGCGAGGCTCGATCGCTCTCGGCTTAGGGGCTACCCCCGCCAATGAGAACAAGCCTCCCGCCGTCCTTATCAAGGTTTTGGGCTTACAATATGCGTGGACTTTTACCTACCCAGAAACCGGGATTGTCTCTGGAGAATTACATCTACCCATTGGTGAAGATGCCCAGCTAGATATTGCCGCTCAAGATGTCCTCCATGCCTTTTGGCTGCCAGAATTTCGGATTAAGCAGGATGCCATTCCCGGACGGGAGACGGAACTCCGGTTTACCCCGAACCGCTTGGGAGAATACCCTGTTATCTGTGCTGAACTTTGTGGAGCCTACCACGGGGTGATGGTGACAAAGCTCTACGTGGAAACCCCAGAGCAGTACCAAAGCTGGATCGAAGCCCAACAGGTTGCCCAAGCCGCCGAGCCTAGAACACCCCAACAGGTAGCTGTAGATGTAAGCAAACTCTCCTCAAATCAATACCTCCAGCCCTACGCTCAAGAATTAGGGATCACCCCAGAAATGCTTCAGCACATGGATCATCATCAACACCATGATCAATAACCCGATCGAAAAATCAAATCAAATCTTGAAAACCCAACTAGCCTAGATTCCCTATGACAGCACCAACTGCAACCGCCCATCACCACGAAGAAAGACTCTGGTGGCACTTCTTTACCTTCTCCACTGACCATAAGGTAATTGGGATTCAATACCTCGTTACTTCTTTTTTGTTCTACTTTATTGGTGGTTCCCTCGCTGGCGTGATTAGAACCGAGTTGGCAACCCCCGCCTCCGATGTGGTCAGCCCCGAACTATACAACCAACTATTTACAGTCCATGCCACGGTGATGATTTTCCTGTGGATCGTGCCGGCGGGAGCCGCCTTTGGCAACTATCTCATTCCCCTGATGATTGGGGCAAAGGATATGGCTTTTCCGGTGTTGAATGCGATCGCCTTTTGGTTGATCCCGCCGGGGGGCATTCTCTTGATGAGTAGCTTTTTGGTGGGAGCGCCTCAAGCTGGCTGGACTTCTTACCCGCCCTTGAGTTTGCTCACAGGGAAACCGGGGGAATTTATCTGGATTCTCAGCCTCTTAATGTTGGGAACTTCCTCAATTTTGGGGGCGATTAATTTCATGGTGACGATCTGGAAAATGCGGATTCCCCGGATGGATATCCACAGTATGCCCCTGTTTTGTTGGGCGATGATTGCCACCTCAGCCCTGATTTTACTGTCTACTCCTGTACTAGCTGGAGCTTTAATTTTGCTTGCCTTTGACCTGATGGCGGGGACAAGTTTCTTTAACCCTGCGGGGGGCGGTGACCCGATCGTCTATCAGCATATGTTCTGGTTCTATTCCCATCCGGCGGTCTATATTATGATCTTGCCCTTCTTTGGGGCGTTGTCAGAAATTTTGCCCGTCCATGCCCGCAAGCCAATTTTTGGTTATCGAGCGATCGCCTACTCCAGTTTGATCATTAGTTTCCTTGGGCTGATCGTCTGGGCGCACCATATGTTTACCAGTGGCGTTCCCGGATGGCTACGGATGTTCTTTATGATCACCACCATGATTATCGCTGTACCCACAGGGATCAAAATCTTTGGCTGGCTAGGCACTCTCTGGGGCGGGAAAATTTCCTTCACTACCCCCATGCTTTTTGGGATGGGTTTAATTTCTGCCTTTTTGATTGGTGGTTTGACAGGGGTGATGGTCGCTTCCGTACCCTTTGATATCCACGTCCATGATACCTACTTCATTGTGGCTCACCTCCACTACGTCCTGTTTGGAGGCAGTGTGCTGGGGATTTTTGCGGCGACTTACCACTGGTTCCCGAAGATGACCGGGAGAATGTACAACGAATTTTGGGGACGGGTACATTTTGCCCTAACTTTTATTGGCTTAAACCTAACCTTTATGCCCATGCACGAGTTGGGTCTATTAGGGATGAACCGCCGGGTCGCCATGTATGATCCCCAGTTCCAGAACCTAAATCTCCTCTGTAGCTTCGGAACTCTTCTTTTGGCAATTTCTACCTTCCCCTTCGTGATCAATATGGTCTGGAGTTGGCTCAAAGGTCCTCAAGCTGCCAATAATCCTTGGGGTGGTTTAACTCTAGAGTGGCAGACTAGTTCACCGCCATCGATCGAGAATTTTGATGAACTCCCCGTCATGACTTCGGGCCCCTACGACTACGGGCTGGGGGGCAAAAAGGCAGATTTCTCCTTCCTTAAACCCAAACAACGGGTTATGGCAGCCTCTGCCGAAAAATAAATATGGCAGTGAAATATGCTATCTAAGACGATCCCCTAAATCCCCCTACCCTACGGGAAGGCAATGCCTATAAAAAGGGGGACTTGAAGATTCAGTAGCATAGCTTATCAGAATTAAATTTGTTGTAAGTTAAATATTTAATTCAAATTGAGTATCTTCACTCCTTTACCTCCCTCTACCTCCCCTTACCTCCTTCTTACACCTATGCAAAGTCCAACCCTAAACTCCACCTCTACCCTGAATATTTCCAGTGAAACTGCTGCCCACAGTGAACACCCAGACCTGCGGATGACGGGCATGGCTTTCTTCCTTGTGGCAGAAAGTATGATTTTCTTGGGACTATTTGCGGCTTTCCTGATTACTCGATCGATGGTTGCGGTTTGGCAGCCCGAAGGCTCGGAAGTAGAAATTCTGCTGCCGGGGATCAATACCATCATCCTGATTTCTAGTAGTTTCGTGATGAATCGAGGCGCTACTGCCATCAAGAAAAATGATGAAGCCGGACTCCGCTTTTGGTTCGGACTCACCGCCCTCATGGGAGCCATCTTCTTGGGTGGTCAAGCCTACGAATATCTACACACGCCCTTTGGTTTAACCACTAGCATCTTTGCCAGTTTCTTCTACGTCCTCACCGGGTTCCATGGTCTACACGTCACCTTTGGTTTGATGCTGATCCTGATGGTGCTGTGGCGCTCTCGCAAACCGGGCACTACTCTGAGCATAAGCACTTCGGAGTGGAAGCCGCCGAGCTTTACTGGCACTTTGTGGATGTGGTGTGGATTATTCTGTTCATCTTGGTTTATTTGTTGTAATTGTAAGGTGGGCGTTGCCCACCCTTCTAATCTGCGAAGCCCGAACATTGATTACATTCTTTCTAAAACAGAGATTCCTAAGAGAGATAGCCCTAGTTTCAGAGTGCGGGCGGTGAGGTTGCACAACACGAGGCGGGAAGTTCTAATTGGTTCTTCAGCCTTGAGGACGGGGCATTGCTCTAGGAATTGGTTAAATTTCTGGCTCAGTTCAAAGAGATATTGACAGAGACGATTGGGATATAAATCTTGGGTGACTTCCGCCAGTACTTCTTCCAAGGCGAGGATATGCTTAGCAAGGGTGATCTCTGGGGCTTCCTGTAAAATTAGGCGGGGATTTGTTAACTGGTCTAGATCAATTTCTCCCTTGCGGCTGATGCCTTGGACTCGCACGTAGGCGTAGAGGAGGTAGGGAGCGGTGTTCCCTTGGAGGTTAAGCATTTTGTCGTAACTGAAAATGTAGTCACTGGTGCGGTTTTGGCTGAGGTCGGCATACTTCACAGCACTTAAG
>JAAUUE010000263.1 GCA_012031635.1 Coleofasciculaceae cyanobacterium SM2_1_6
CCAGTGGAGCTAGTAGCGTTCGATCGCGCTGCCGAGTTAATGGGGTATTAGTTAATCGCCAGACCCTCGAAGAACTCCGGGAAAAACTCGTAGAAATCACCGCCCAAGGACAAACCGTCCAGCTACTTTCCCCCGCCGTGCAACGCCGCCTCCTTGATGCCTTTGGGGGAGAAACTCTCCAACAGCAGCTAGAAAAAGTTTTCCAGACCTATCAACAAGTCCAAGAAACTGTCCAAGCTCTGGAAAAACTACGGCAATCGGAACAGCAAAAACTCCAAAGATTAGACCTGTTGCAATACCAAGTCCAGGAATTACAAAAGGTTCAACTCCAAGACCCCGAAGAGTTGGAACACCTCCAGCAAGAACAGGATCGCCTTGCCCATGTGGTAGAACTACAGCAACTAAGCTATCAGGCGTACCAGTTGCTCTACCAAAATGAAAGTGATTCCTCCGTTGCTGACCTGTTAGGCAAAGCCGAAGGCACGCTGCAAGATATGGTCGCCTACGATCTCCAGTTGCAGCCAATTTTGGATTTAGTCAGTAGTGCGGCTTTGGCGGTGGTGGAAGCCGGCAACCAGATCAACGCCTACGGTGACACCCTAGAAAGCGACCCGGCGCACCTAGAAGAAGTTACCCAACGGATTCAACTCCTGAAGCAAATTTGCCGTAAGTATGGGGCAACCCTAGGGGAAGCGATCGCCTACCAGACCCAAATTGAGACAGAACTAGCAGAACTAGTCAATAGCGAACAATCCCTAGAACACCTGACAACCCAAGCCCAAATCCTCGAGCAGGAATTAGCCCAAGCCTGTGAACGCCTTACCCACCTGCGCCGCACAGCCGCCCAAACTCTGGAATCTCGACTAGTAACGGAACTGCGCCCCCTCGCCATGGAAAAAGTCCAATTCCAAGTAGTGATTTCTCCCGCTACCCCCAATATCCACGGTGCAGACCTCGTACAGTTTCACTTTTCCCCAAATCCCGGTGAACCCTTGCAACCTCTGGCAGCTACTGCCTCTGGGGGCGAAATGAGCCGATTTTTACTAGCTTTGAAAGCCTGTTTTACCGAAAGTAGTAGTCAGGAAACCCTAATTTTTGATGAAATTGATGTGGGAGTTTCGGGGAAGGTGGCGCAGGCGATCGCCGACAAGCTCCATGCCCTCGGACTCAATCAACAGGTACTATGTATTACCCACCAGCCCTTGGTTGCTGCCCTTGCCGATCATCACTTCCGAGTAGACAAACAAGTGATCAATCAGCCTCTAGAGAAGTCGGAGCATCTAGAGAAAGTCAATAAATTAGATACCTCAGAGCAGTTAGATCAATCCTCTGCATCAGAAGGGCTGGAACCCAAAGCAGTCGAAAATTTACGCACCGTCGTCCGGGTCAGTGTTCTCGACAATCAAGATAAGCGCCAAGCGGAACTTGCTCAACTAGCTGGCGGAACCTTAGACAATGATGCTCTTTCCTTTGCGGCTTCTCTCCTCAGCCAAGCTGCCACCAAACGTGACGGCGAGGTAATTTCTACCCTGCCCTCCAAGCCAAGAAAACAAAAAAAATCCTCAACTTCAGGCTAGATTTACAGCAATTTGTGTTCAAAAAGATCAAGATTGTAGCTTACTAGATTGCAATCTGCTGTAAGTCAAAATCCAAAATAATTGAAATGAATCAAGTTTTGCAGATATTGAAGTTGTTCATGGCTGCGAATTTTCGATAAAATTAGGTACTACGAACAAATAGGTTAACTCTTTTGGAGGTCTAGCCATGTGTATTTGTATTAATTGCGTCTATGTCGATCGCTGCTTTACCTACCACGCCGTAGAACACCAACACCAGCAGCCCCACTTGACAGAGGATCCAGATTTTGAGGCGATCGAACCCACGATCAATGTCAATATCCGCACCACTGATGAAGAAATCCAGATGGAGTGGGATGTAGTTGGTTGTGAAAGTTTCTCCCCAGAAATGGGCAAATGGGCAAAACTCCGCCCCGGTGAACTCGTCCCCACCTAAATTTTGTTTTATCGTTGCTATTTGCTGTTATTGATGAATTTACGCCATGCCTTGACCATTTCGGGTTCGAGGTCGGGGCGGATATGTTGCGCCATCAGATTTAAATCTAGATTTGGGAAAACTTGGCTTTGCGTAATCTCTTGATAACCAGAGCCATCTTGTTTAATTCGATAGAGGGAAAAGTGATTACTCTGGTAAAACCAAACTTCAGGTATCTGTAAGCCTTGATAAATTTCCAGTTTGTTGATCCCGCCACTGGTGACAGTTACCTCGATCGCCAGGTCGGGAAATTGCTTACGCTCGCCAATACAAAAGCTTTCATCAGGTTCTAGTCCCCGATGGGTTGATTGAGATTTACAGGTGGCAGAACCACAGCTAAATAGGTCAATATCTAGAGCATCGGCGTAGGTATATAAAAGTCTAGCGATTATGGTTTTCAGCATTTCATGCTCTGGTGAAAGCGTCACGATTTCTAAAACTCCTTGTAAATAGGCTAGATGTAGGTTTTGATGTCCAGAGAACATCTCAATAAAGTTTTCATACTGCTGCCAAGTGATGCCATAGAGAGGGATGCGAGGTTCGGCGATCGCAGGAGCAATTAATTTTTCTAAGTCAGGTTGGGCGATATCAAGGGTGATTTTCATAATTATCTAAGTCTCTGTGCTAATGAAAGATAGAAGAATACCAATAATTTTGGCGATGTTGTTGATGTAATAATCAGTGAGGTCGATCGCTACAATTTGTTCGCTTAAGGCTAAAAATTTCCAGATTTCCCCTGAGGTGACAAGACCGTAAATTGTGTCAATGTCGTTGTTTTCCTGTTGGTTAAAGGTTTGGGCGGCGATCATTTCGGCAATACATTGTCCTAGCCCTGATTTAATATCTTCATTTTTTGCCTCGACGATCACAATCACTGGGGCGCTAATCATTAGTTGCTGTTTGGATAAACTAATCAAATAATCACAATAACCTGTGAGTCCTAGTTCGGGATTGATGTTAAATTCTGTACCAGAAAATAGGCTGATAGGTTTAGGAGATCGCCGTCTCAATTCCAGCAATGTGGGAGCAATTAAAAATTCCGATCGGGCTTTTTCAGTGTTAATGGCGAGGGCGAGGGGAATATTTTCTGCAAGGATGCGTTGGAGGTCTTCACTGGGGGCGATCGGCTCAATGTGGGCAAACAGGTCAATTTTTTCTTCGAGTTGCAAATGAAAATCTTTTTCCACTTGTCTGAGGGTGAAGTTGCTATAGGGCATTGGGTTTTCCTGCCTTGGTTTGATCAACAATCTGATTATGAGAAGGTTTTGACGGTTCCTTCTATGTCTCTACAGTTCCAAGAAAGTGGGCAATACTAATTTCTTAAATGATTCCTGAACTGCGAATTTCCTGCCTGAACAAGGTGAAGACAATATTCTAGAGTCTGGTTTCTGGTTTAATAGAATCAAGCACTAAATTATTAAGCCCTATTATCAAGCTCTAAATTATTGGCGTTGGCATAGCCTCTCGTTTCGAGAATCGCCGCCTATCTGAATCAGGTATTTAATTCATTAATTATATTTGTCAACAATGGAAATTTTATTTGCTGCTATGGGAAAACTTCTTTTCCTCATCTTATTAGTAATTGGAGCAGCAGCTTCATTCTTAGAGCTACGCTGGCGATCGCGCCCCGGCAATGAGCTAGAACTAACCGCCGGAGATTGGAGCTATGTGGTTTTTGAACCCCAAAAGTATTTATTAACGGGGAAATTGGAATTAATCAATAAAAATCCCTACCGGGAAGTCATGGTTCCCCAGCTAGAAGCCAAGGTGACTCTCCTTTCTCAGGAAAGTTTAGAGGGGATTACCCACCAATGCCGTGTTATCTCCCGCCACAAAGATAGTCAACCCCGGAATGATGGCTACTGGCTCGCCTATATTGTCCAACCCAGCGATCGCACCACCCTCGAAATTCAGCTAGAAATCCACGGCGAAAATCTCCAACCATTGCAGACAGCTTGGATTGAAGTTAGGTACGATACCTACGGACCCGCCGGACAAATCTTCAAAACTCGGCATATTGTTTTGCCTCTGCAATTCCCGGATTCGGAGATCGAACCCCAGTGGCGGCAAACCCCCGTTGCCCAAGTCATGCCCATTCGCACCCATGTTCTTACCCACACCGATCGACCAGAGGATATTATCGATCGTTATGTAGCTCCCCATGCCCAGCCCGGAGATATAGTCGCTATCAGCGAAACTCCCATGGCAATCATGCAAGAGAGATTAATTCACCACAACGAAGTTAAACCCGGTTGGTTAGCCAAGCGTCTCTGTCAATATTTTTATCGCACCTCCAGTTTTGCCACGGCGGGGGGATTGCAAGTGTTGATCGACCTGATTGGCCCTGTACGAGTCATCTATGCCTTTGTGGGAGGAACTTTTGCAAAAGTTGTCCTGAAAAAACCGGGAATGTTCTACGCCCTCTCTGGGGATCAAGCCCGCCTCATTGATGATGTCACCGGAACTTTGCCGCCCTACGATCAATTCATTGTCCTTGGTCCTGCAAATCAACAAGAATTAGTGAATGATATCAAACAAAAAACTGGTTTAGATGTTGCCATTATTGATGCCAATGACCTCAAAATTGTCGATGTCCTCGCTAGTTCTGGAGTCCCCAAGCAACTCCTCCAAGAGGCTCTCCGCAGCAACCCCGCCGGGAATGCCGATGAACAAACTCCCGTAGTCTTGATTCGCCCCAAGAGATAGTGACAGCCAACTCAGTATAAAATGTAATGCGCTATACATTCAGAAAGAAATTTTATGACCTCTGAAGACCCTCATAATCTGCAACGCTTTCTTGATGCCCAAAACAAGAAATATGTCTCTGCGCTCCGGGAATTGCATAACGGCAAGAAATTGTCGCACTGGATTTGGTACATATTTCCCCAAGTTGCAGGATTGGGACATAGTTCGATCGCCCAAGAATATGCTATTTCTTCAAAAGAAGAAGCGTCTGCATATCTCAGCCATGAAGTTCTTGGCTCCCGTCTGCACGAATGTGCTTCTGCCTTGCTGCCCCACAAAGATAAACGGGTTGAAGATATTATGGGATTTCCAGATGACCTAAAACTAAAATCATCTATGACTCTCTTTGCTAGGTTCTGTTGACATTTTGTTAAACTAGAGAAAAACCTAAAAAGTAACTTCTAAAAGCTAAATAATGAATACCAAGCTAAATGAGGATGAGCTAACAGAGATCATCAAATTTTTAAGCCAACAAAAAGATGTGTATGTAGGGCGGGAAGAAAAATGTCGTCAATTTATCCAAGGAGTCTTCTGGATATTACGTTCAGGAGCCCAGTGGCGAGAGTTACCAGAGAAATACGGGAACTGGAACAGCGTATTCAAACGATGTAATCGGTGGAGCCAAAAAGGTGTTTGGCAAAGAATACACCAGAATCTGAGCAAGAATCCAGACCAAGAGAATTTATTGCTCGACAGTACAGTCGTGAGGGCACATGCTTGCTCAGCAGGGGCAAAAGGGGAATAGAACAGGCTCTAGGGAGAAGCAAAGGAGGATTTAGCACAAAAATTCATGTCGCCACAGATGGATTAGGTAATCCCATAGACATGACTTTAACAGGAGGGCATATCCATGATGTAACTGAAGCCCCAGCATTATTATTGGACAAGCAAGCAGAACGAGTGGTGGGAGACAAAGGATATGACAGTGATGAGTTAATCAGAACAATCAGAGAAATGGGTGCAGAAGCAGTGATTCCACCACGCAAGAACCGTAAAGAAGTTCGAGAATACGACCGTCATGTATATAAGGAGAGGCACTTGATAGAATGCTTTTTAGCAAAATCAAGTATTACCGAAGAGTGTTTAGCCGATTTGACAAATTAGCTCGTAATTACTGGAGTTTTGTTTGCTTCGCTTCCGCATTGATTTGGCTTCGATGATTTGTCAACAGAACCTAGAGCCGACCTCATAATTATAAATTTGGGGCTTTGCTAATTAGCATATGAATTGTCAAATATACTTACTATAAAAAATAGCTCTGTGAGATTTTTCAAGTTTTGTGCAAACAGGTAGGACTTTGATTTAGCGGCAGTTTGGGGACTCTGGGGGAAAAATTCATCACCTTGCCATGGGTTTGTCACAGCAATGTCATAGGGATTATCTAAAGTAATTACTAAGGAAGTCGATCGAGGCGAAAGGCGATCGAGTTGATGGGAAGTTGACTAGAACCTACAACTTATCCTTTGGAAGAAGATTCAGTGTATGGGGCAAGGCAAAATTTGAAAATTCTGCGCTACGATCGAAGGCTTATAGAAATCGCCGTAAAACCCACTGGCTTTAGCCGTGGGATATAAGGCGGGTTAGCGTAGGTACGTAGCTAACCAAATCTATACTATGGTATGATGAATTTGTGCTGAACAAGTAGGCGTATCAACTGCACGTTGAAATATCCTAGGTCGGTGAAACTCCCGCCAGAAAGAAACTATCAGCTATGCTGAGAAAGACTAAGGAACAGG
>JAAUUE010000264.1 GCA_012031635.1 Coleofasciculaceae cyanobacterium SM2_1_6
GGATTAATGCCAATGGAGCGACGGGCGGGGGAACGGTGCGCTTAGGGGGAGAATATCTGGGTGGTATCGATACAGGGATTGCCCCAGCTTTACGGTTTAACTCTCAAAGAACTTTAGTAGACAGAAACTCATTGATCAGAGCTAATGCTACTCTCACTGGAGAAGGAGGTAGAGTCATAGTCTGGGCGGATCAAAATACAGGATATTTTGGCAGAATCACGGGCAGGGGAGCGACGGGGAGAGGCGCCTTTGTGGAAGTTTCTGGCCGGGAGAATTTAGCCTTTGATGGACGGGTGGAAATACCCGGAGCTAATGGATTATTGGGTAGCTTGTTACTTGATCCTCTAAATGTTGTTATCAGTGGAGTCGGCACTAATAATGCAGAAATTGCAGACGGAATCATTGGAGCAGGGGAAGCCCCCGGAGCAACATGGTTTATTTCCGCCGGAGCCTTAAATGCCCTTTCCGGAGGGACAGCTATAGATATCGCTGCTACTAACAATATTGCCTTTAACGCTAATGTTAACCTGACAGGAGGAACAGCCCCAGTGTCCTTTACTGCCGCTACCATTACTTCTTTAGGTGGGATTACGCTCAGAACCGGTGGTCGTAGTTTAACAATAACAGCAGACAGCATAAATGCACCGATGCTTACGATTCAAGCAGGCTTTCCAGCCCCTACATCGGGCAACATTAGCATTACAGCGAATAATGGAGACATTAATCTGCAATCAGTCCAGACTTTTAGTAATACCACCAATGCTGGATTCCTGACTCTCAATGCGCCCCAGGGAAATATTTCTGTGGGTGGTCCCATTGATGCTGCGAGTAATACCACCGGGAATGGTGGCTCTATCAGCCTCACTGCCCTGGGGAATATTACAGCTCAGTCGATTAACTCTCTAGGATCAGGGGGAGGAAACAATAGTGGTTCTATTGATATTGATGCGGGGGATTTCCTTCGGGTAACAGGTAATGCCATGCCTCCCTGTCCCGGTGGGACTAGTATTTGTAGTGTCGGACAAGCTGGTGCTGGGAATGGAGCCATAACTATTCGCCATGGTGGTGGCACAACAACACCTTTCATCGTGGGCAATTCAGCTACTAACGGCACTTCGGGAACAATTAATGGTGGAGTAGGCAGTACTATTAGTCCTACGCTATCAATTCCCGTTAACGCTACTGGCATCTATCTTCAAGGAAATACCCAAATTATAACGATCGAGACTCCTGTTACTGAGCCGCCCGTTACTGAGCCGCCCCTAAGTACTTCTTTAATTAGTCTGCTACAGAATCTAGAGCCGCCCCCCAACACCGCCCCCAGTTATTGTTGGCACACCGCCAGAACCTTCTCCTGTAAATGATGAAGTTGTTCCAACGCCCATGTCTAGCCCTCTCACTCCTGTAATTCTCCCTAGCCCATCCCCCGTCGCTACTCCTCTAATTTCTGCTGCTTCTCCCTCCCCAAATCCCAGCCCAAACCTTAATGCCCCTACAGCTTTCACCCCTACTCCTAGCCCAAGCCCCAATTCCACTCCAACTCCTCTTCCTTCCCCAGAATTATCTCCATCTGAACGTACCATTTTTTCTGCGATCAATGCCGATCCGCCAACCCTCCCGCAAGCCCTATCCCCTGCCTTGGAAACAGTTGCCATGATCTCAACTCCCACTAATGCAGAAATATCAGAGAGAATTGGAGGTTTAGAAGGTTCCTTTCAGAAGGATTTTCAGCAATATTTGGGGATAGAACCTAGAAGTAGTGTTAACCGTGAAGCAAATTCTGGAAACTCTGAGCAGCGATCGAGTGCCACAAGTTCTAATCAAACCACAAGTTCTGGAAACTCTGAGCAAACCACGAGTTCTGGAAACTCTGAGCAGCGATCGAGCGCCACAAGTTCTGGAACCCCTGAGCAAACTGCAAATTCTGGAACTCCTGATGATGAATTATCAAATGTCACAAACTTAAGCCAACAAGCAAATGCCCAGTATAGTTTGCAAGAAACTCAAGTGAAGCTCAACCGCATTACGGAAACCACTAGAGTAAAACCTGCTCTAATCTACGTTTTCTTTGCTCCCCCCGGTGGATCAAATGATTTTAATAGTGCTAACTTAGCTGCTCAGACTAATCGTGCTGCCAGAAATAATGATTCTCTAGAAGTTATTTTGATCACAGGGCAAACATCACCAGTGCGTGTCCAATTTCCAAAAACTACTCGCCGTCAAGTTTTGGAAGTAGCAAATAATTTTCGTTCTGAGGTGACTAACTTCCGTAATTCTAAGGGCTATCTCAATCCTGCTCAACAAATGCATCAGTGGTTCATTGCACCTTTGGAAAAAGAACTCCAAAAACAGGGGATTGATAATTTAGTATTTTTGATGGATACCGGACTGCGATCGATTCCCCTTGCCGCTATGCACGATGGAGAAGGATTTGTTGTGGAACGCTACAGTGTGGGGTTAATGCCTTCTTTGAATCTCACAGAACCTACTTATAATCCCCTTGATGGTTCTCAGGTGTTGGCGATGGGAGCGACTACCTTTGGAAATTCGGGTTTAAATCCTTTACCTTCGGTGTCTCTAGAACTAAATACCGTTAGTCGACTCTGGGAAGGCTCAGAATTTCTCAATGAGACTTTTACTCTCAATAACTTGATTCAGCAGCGACAAAATCGACCTTTTCGGATGATTCACCTCGCAACTCATGGAGTGTTTAATCCGGGCGATCGCTCTAATTCCTATATTCAACTCTGGGACGGGCGTTTGAGATTGGATCAACTAGACCAGCTTAACTGGGGCAATCCCCCTGTGGATTTGTTGGTTTTGAGTGCCTGTCAGACTGCCTTGGGCGATCGAGATGCGGAGTTGGGCTTTGCGGGCTTAGCGATTAATGCGGGGGTGAGGTCTGCGCTGGCGAGCTTGTGGGAAGTGAATGATGTGGCAACGCTGGGCTTGATGACCAAGTTTTATCAACAATTGCAGGTGGCTAGCACCAAGTCTGAAGCATTGCGACTTGCCCAGTTAGCCATGATTCGGGGTGAGGTGCGTCTAGAGGATGGAAATCTAGTGATACAAGATGGCAGGATTCCCCTGACGGCGGAGTTGAGAAGTTTGGGCGATCTTCAGTTAATCCATCCCTATTTTTGGAGCGCTTTCACTATGGTTGGTAATCCTTGGTAAATAAAGTAAGGACATCGATCGATAAGATGAGTTATTTTAGAATCATTTAATAAATTAGCTCAGCTTAAATTACCTTTATTTTATGTTCATCTCTCCTGCATTTACCAAACTCTCCCTAGGTTTAGGGCTTACCATTGCTTTCACCCATCCTGTATTTTCTCAAATCACCCCCAATGGTGCGGGAACTCTTGTCAATCCTCAAGGCAACCAGATTAATATTTCTGGGGGAACCCAAGCCGGGGGGAATCTTTTCCATAGTTTTCAGGATTTTAATGTGAATGCTGGTCAAGTTGCCAACTTCCTCAGCAATCCCCAAACCCAGAATATCCTTGGGCGGATTAATGGCGGGAATCCTTCGATGATCAATGGTTTGCTGCAAGTGACGGGGGGAAATTCTAATTTATTCTTGATGAATCCGGCGGGAATTGTTTTTGGGCAAGGGGCAAGTCTGAATGTGCCAGCGAGTTTCACGGCAACTACGGCGAATCAGATTGGCTTTGGGAATCATCAATATTTTTCGGCTGTGGGGGAGAATAATTTCTCAGCTTTAACGGGGAATCCGAATGGTTTTCTGTTTACTACCAATAGTTCGGGAAGTATTGTGAATGCTGGGGATTTGGCTGTTACTTCTGGGCAAAGTATTAGTTTGCTGGGGGGAAATGTTGTTAATACGGGCAACATCAATGCTGGAAATATTACTCTGGCGGCTGTACCGGGGACTAATCGGGTGAGAATTTCTCAACCGGGGCATTTATTGAGTTTGGAAGTTACGCCATCGGCAGATTCTGCTATTGTGCCTCTAGATTTACCAAGATTGCTTACAGGGCAAAGCCTACCGGGAATTAGTAGCAATGGAGAAACGGTGGAAGTGAATGGAATGGGGATTCCTGCGGGGCAGGGGGTGAATGTGACTGCGGGAAATCTCAGCCTAGCTTCCTCCCCTCTCTCACTGGGAGAGGGGTCGGGGGTGAGGGCTATCAATATCCTCGGTGACAGGGTGGCGCTCCTTGGGGCAAATCTGGAGGCAAGTGGGGTTGAGGGCGGTGGGACGATTCGAGTTGGGGGGGAATATCGAGGCGGGGGGAATAATCCTTTTAACTCCAGATTTACCTATGTAGATGCTAATTCTTTCTTACAGGCAGATGCCATTAATAGTGGTGATGGTGGTCGGGTAATTGTTTGGGGTGATGATACGACCAGATTTTATGGAAATATTGCGGCGAGGGGCGGAGCGAATGGTGGCAATGGTGGGTTTGCGGAGGTATCAGGAGCGCAGACTCTAACTTTTGCGGGGAATGCAGATTTGTCAGCACCGAGGGGCAGCTTTGGGACTTTGTTGTTAGACCCGGTGAATATTTTGATTAGTAATGGGGCGGATGCTTTGGGAGGTTGTGCGCTGCCGAATATTTCTCTAGGTTGCGATCCGGGGGATATTACGATTTCTCAGGCAACTCTTCAGAGTTTAGGAGCAGCGACAAATATAGTTTTAGAAGCAAGTAACAATATTACCTTTGGGACTCTGACTGGAGGAAGTCTAAATTTTGCTAGTTGTACTGCTGGGACTTGTGGGAATATTGCCTTTACGGCGGGGGGAGCGTTTGATACTAATGGGAATAATATCAACGCTTTTGGTAGAAGTTTAACTATTGAGGCAGCAAGTATCATAGCAGGCAATATTGATACATCTATTTCTACTATTTCTAGAGATGGGGGCAGTATAAATTTAACTGCAACGGGGGGAGATATCAGAACAGGGTTGATTAGTTCTGGGTCTAGTACCAACGGTGGTGATTCTGGGAATGGTGGCAATATCGTGATTTCTGCATTAAATGGGGATTTTGTTAGTACTAGTAGGATCGATAGCCGTTCCGTAGTTGATGGTACAGGCAACTCTAGAAACGCTGGGACTATAGACATCATCTCCCGGAGTATAGATGTTAGGGAAATTATTGCAGCCTATTCCCGCGTGAATACAGGTACTGCTGGTAATGGAGCGAATATTACTCTTAGAGCAACTAATGGAGGTGTAACTGCGACAGCCATCACTACTGCAACTGGGGCAGCAGTTACGGGAATTTTAGGGAATGCAGGGGACATCACCATAGATGCCACTAACGATATCACGCTTATTGGAGGAATTATTCCTACTATTAGCCCAAATCCTATTTCCCTTGATACTCGTTCTGATACATCCCTTACCCTTACTACTCCTTCCGGCAATAGTAGTGAACGTGCTGGAAATGGGGGAATAATCAGAATTAATCAAAATTTCGGAGGTAGTGGCGAATTTATTGCTAATGGTGCAATCAATACTTTCTCCGCCGCACCAGACGGTAATTCTGCTAGGGCTGGCGATGTTATTATAAATGCCCGCAATATCAATACGAGTGGTATCAATTCCTACAATGAAGGATATACCCTAGAAACTGCTGGGGCTATCACTTTCAATGCTAGCGAGACTATTAGTACAGGTGAGGCATTTTCTAATAGTACAGGTCGTGGTCGAAATGCAGGAGCGATAAATTTTACTGCTGGTGGAGCTATTAGTACAGGTAATTTAATTGCTTATGGTCCAGGTCAAAGTGGAGGATATGTCACTTTAACTACTACTAGCGGCAGTATTAGTACAGGTTATATACAATCTCTTGGTCAGATAAGTGGATCTGATATCAATTTGACTGCTGGCGGTGCTAGTAGCACTATTAGTACAGGATTTTTGGCATCCAATAGCTGGAATACGGGAAATGGTGGAAATATTAGTTTAAGTGCTAGTGGCGGTATTAGTACCGATCGTTTTGATTCTTCTTCCCATGGTCTTTCAGGTGGTTTAGGGAATGCAGGAAATATCACTCTAACTAGTAACGGCAATATTAGTACTGCACGTATTGAATCTTACTCAGGTACTGGCAATGGAGGAAGTGTTACCGTTAACGCTGGAAATTTATTTTTGGCAACAGGAAGTTTTACTGCACTAGATGGCACAGACGCTACTATCAACTCTCAAGGAGCTACAGGTGGTGGAGCAATAAATATTACTCATGGTGGTAACACTTCCGTTCCTTTTCTAGTCGGCAATGCAACTGTTAATGGAACATCTGCTGCTATTACTTCTGGCAGTGGAGCTAATACCATCAATAATCTTACTGTTCCCGTTCCCCCTGCCGTCAACACCTACGGCACTAACATCACCATCAGAACCACCATCCCAACTCCATCTCCAAGCCCATCTCCAAGCCCATCTCCAAGTCCAATCTCCGTCTCCAAGCCCGTCACCATCCCCATCCCCAAGTCCATCCCCATCCCCAAGTCCAAGTCCGTCTCCATC
>JAAUUE010000265.1 GCA_012031635.1 Coleofasciculaceae cyanobacterium SM2_1_6
TGGTGCTGGGATAAAGCGTAATTTATAGCCCAAAGATTTAACTAACTTTGCCAATTTCACATCTTCCACAATCTCCGCCCCGACGGTTTGTGTCCGCCCAGTTTCTCGTAGGTCGATCGCCGAAACAGCATAAACATCCCCGCCCCAAAAACATTAGGATGCTCTGGATCATTTACCTGCCGAAAATTAAACCCGATCAGAATTGTCTGCATCAGCATAGGCTGCACCAACCACTCTGCCCAACAACCGCAGATAACTTGGGGAACCGCCGTCAACAGATCAAGCTGCTCCCTTTCCATCTTCTGGATTGCCGCCTCGATCGCCCCCGGTTTTAACTGCACATCCGCATCAATAAACAACAAATAATCACTAGTTAACTGTTGGGCAATCTGGTGGCAAGCCCAATTTTTCCCTACCCAAACTTCCCCGGCTGGACGAGGAGAACCCGGCAAAATCTGCAACCGAGGATCCGCCAATTCCTGCTGGAGCGATCGAGCAATTTGCAAAGTCTGGTCAGTAGACTGATCATCCACCACCCAAACTGCCACTAGAGATTGTTCAGTCTGTTGACTTACTGTTAACTGCTCACTGTTAACTGTTAACTGTTCACTGTCCAACGCTGCTTGAATACAATCCTCAATATTTTCTGCCTCATTATAAGCCGGAATAATAATAGTTACGGTGGGTAAATTTGCGGGAGAAATTGCTAAGTTTTGATTACCTGATCCCAAGGATGGCTCTTCTGGAATTAACTCTAATCCGGCGGTGACTGAGGCTGATAATCTCCGAGTATAGATGGTAATGGCGATCCAAGAAATCAAACTCAAAAAGATTAACATAAGCAATCCTGAAGCTGCGATCGCAGGGTTTCATGGTCTAAATTTTGCCCAATTAAAACTAATTGATTCTGTTGTTTGCGGTCTAGCCATTCTTCATCTTCGATACTAAATCGCTTCCCGCTTAGATGGAAAATATGTCGACTGGGGCTTTCGGCAAACCAAAGAATGCCCTTAGCTCGGAATACGGTTTCTGGCAAGAGATTATCTAGGAAGTTTTGGAATTTTTTGATGGCAAGGGGTTGATTACTCTGGAAAGAAAGAGAAGTAAATCCATCGTTTTCAAGGTGATGGGAATGGTCGTGATGATCGTGATTATGGTGATCGTGATTATGGTGATCATGATGATGATGATCGTGATCGTGATGGGCATGGTGATCGTGGCTGTCGTGGTGATCGTGATGCTCGTGATCTTTGTGTTCCTGAGCTTCTGGCTGGAAATATTGATCCGACTCAAACAGACCCACGCTGAGAATTAAGGGTAAGGGAACTTGAGATTTAGTAGTCCGCATCACCCTTGCCCCGGCTTTAATTTCTCGCACCCTTGCTTCTAGTTTATCCACTCGATCGAGGCTCACCAAATCTGTCTTATTCAGCAGAATAATATCTCCGTAGGCAATCTGATTATAGGCGGCTTCACTGTTAAATAAATCTAAACTAAAGTTCTCAGAATCCACTAGGGTAATAATCGAATCTAAACGGGTAAAATCTCGTAATTCTGTTCCCAAAAAAGTCAGTGCCACGGGCAATGGATCCGCTAATCCGGTGGTTTCTACGACTAAGTAATCAATCTTTTTATCACTTTCGAGAATATTATAAACCGCATTAATCAAGTCATCATTGATGGTGCAGCAAATACAACCGTTATTCAATTCCACCATATCCTTATCTGTGGAGACAATCAACTCATTGTCAATGCCAATTTCCCCAAATTCGTTAACTAAAACTGCGGTTTTCAAGCCCTGTTGATTGCTGAGAATATAGTTGAGGAGGGTAGTTTTCCCACTGCCAAGGAATCCGGTAATGATGGTGACGGGTAAGCCTTGTTTGGGAGCTTCTAAGGGGGAGGCTGGTTGATTGGTGACAACTGGTTGCATGATTTTGAGGTGTTTAATTCTGCATAAGTCTAACTATAATTGCCTCCATTATACTAGATATTTTGTAATGAAATTGATAATCACTATCCTAGGCAAAATCGATGGTGTTGGATGGCTGTTACTTGAGCAATTGTTTCAAAATCACGATGTACACTGATCCAAACAGATGTATCAATCAGCAGCATGGCGGGTTTCACGTAGAGCTTTATGGTCAAAGTCTGGGGAAACTGAATTTTTCCAGTGAGGTCTAAAAGGTTTTTCTTGCGGCGCGATCGGACAAGTTCTTGCAATGCAAGATTCACTAGGTCTTCTTGGGTAGTAAGGTTAGTAAGTTGAAAAGCTTCATTGAGCAGAGATTCGTCAAGGTTTAGGATGATTTGCATGGGATAGAGAGTAGGGAGTGTCAAGTAAGCACAATCATTTTCACCAAATTGTAGCTTAAAGGAGAATTATTGATCGCCACCTTAATTTACTACCCATTCTTAAGTTAGGCGTTTGGATCAGATTTCTCATGATTTGGGACTTTCTAAATAACTACGCAAATCAGCGATCGCTTATACCGCTTGGAGTATTTGCGGTGCAGGCAAAGGTTTTCCGGTTGCCTCATAATCTTCAATTAACAATTCCAAAACTTCCTGAGCATTTGCGATCGCCTCTGCGTAGGTTTCACCATGAGTAAAATATTGCTGTAACTGGTGAGAAAACTCAGGAAGCTCCACCAAATAGCATTCGTCTTCATCAGACCAGATAATGTTAATGCGATATTTATATCTTTCCATCATTTTTTATCCAAGCCAGATAATCTTCCGCAGTCATCACAAAGCCTGCTCTAACTTACTAATCTTAACTAAAATATCCCGGCGTAACTCACACAAACTAAACCACTCAAAAAAATCCATCTCATCTCCTAACATTCCCCCCTCAAACTGCTCTTGAAACTGCATCGAATCCAGATTATAAGTCTGCTCAAACTTGCTAATATCAAGATCGTACCCAGCCAACTTTTGACGATGACGAGCTAACACAACATTCAGTAACTGGCTCAGAATCCGGTCTAACTCCGTGCGATCGCCACAATTATTACTAAGTATCTCTAACTTTTCTAATGTATTCATAATAATTTCTATCCAACTGCAAAATCTGTAAACTGCCGCATATAGCTTGAATGAAACCCATTAACTATATTTTGTTTAGGAATACCCATTTCTGCAAGCATCAGGGAAATATCAAACTCGGTTCCATTATGTTGCACCCATATCTTGCCATCCTTAATATCTAAATGCACCACACAGCCATAGATTCGATGATCATTCCGCCAACCAACATGAACTAATTGATAATGATCCCGCTCTCTATCAAAAATTAATTGAGACTCAACCTCGCCATTTTTTGAGCCATAATTTGCCAAATCTGTGAGTAAATCTTGAATATTTTTGCGGTATTCATTTAGTTCTGCCATTTGATAATCTCCTGCTTTTCTGGTACATAAACAGCTAATTTTAGTTGATACTGTTGAATTGTAGTTTGGACAAAAGGCAATTGAAAAAAGGAATCATAGGTACTTGAAGGAATAGCTAGATACAACTTATATTCTGGGTATTGTGATTGCATTAATAGGCGATAGTTAAGATACTGTCCAAGTGCCGTGTGAAACTCTGAGACTGTCGAGCCACTAAGAAAACTTTTGATTTCGACCGCAATTTTTTCATTACTTCGCTCTGCGGCAATTATACGTTCTGCTCCCAAATCTACATATAATGATCCTAGCCCAAACTCCAACGTCAGAGGATCGTGGGTGACAATCCAATTATCTCTTTCTAAGGCTATTTTGACAGCATTATGGAAAACATCTCGTGCAGACATGGGAAATCCTCCAAAATGAGTCAACCTTTACCATTAATATTTTTTTCGTAGATTATTTACGACCAACGGCAAAACCACGGCAACGGGGCAACTCTTGGGGATGTTCGTCTAGTTTCCATGCTTGGACAGAGTTAAACCCTGCACTGGTGAGCATGTAGCCGAGGCAGTATAAACTAGGAACCCAGTAGTTTGTGTGATTATTGCCGTATTCATTGGTTGGGTAAAATTCCATCACCATTTGATTGTTATTGTAGCCATGACCCAAGCCGCCTTGGTAGGGACTAAAATCATCTAAAATTGCTGACTCTACACAGATCTGCTGATCACAAATAGCGGCTAGTTTGTCGATCGCTAACAATGGATAACGCAAATGGTAAAGCGTACCAAAAAAGAAAATCACATCAAACCGACCTAATTCTGCCTCACTAACATCATAAACACTCATCTCTCGGCGCTGGCACACCTACTCACTGTAGCCCCAAGCACTACGACACAGATCAAACGTTTCCCAAGCTGGACGCTGGCGTTGATCGAGAAAGCCTAAATAATCGGAAAAATCATCGATCGCCACTACTTCCTTCGCCCCCGCCGCAACGCCTCAAAGCTCCAATAGCCATCCTAAGCCCCCACATCCAGTACCCGCTTCCCCGTCAAATCTTCAGGAATCCCGTACATCTCTGCATCCAAGGGCACCCAACCGGGAGTAACTGTACCATCGGGCAGGGGAATTTTGTGATACCAAAAAGGGACGGCGGCAATTTGCTCAGCGAGGCTGGGCTGATTAAGCTGATGAACTTGATTATGTTTTTGGGAAAAACTCAACATTATTTCTAGTATTGTGGGAATGCTTTCATCAATTAGAATTGTCTGTAGTAACCTATCAAACTTAAACCATCAAGATCAAGGTTAAAACGGAGACTCTTTTGATTTCCTACTTCTTTGATTCTGTGATTTATCCACAATTCATCAGCAACTAAATTTAGCACCGAAACCATGACTCTCACTCTCTACAATAGCTTGACACGCCAAAAGGAAATTTTTCAAACCCTCCTACCGGGACAGGCGAAGCTCTATTGCTGCGGGGTAACGGTCTATGATTATTGCCATTTGGGTCATGCCAGAACTTGCTTGGTGTGGGATGTGGCGCGGCGCTATTTGCAATGGCTGGGCTACGGGGTGGAATATATCCAGAATTTCACAGATATTGATGACAAGATTCTCAACCGGGCTAGGGCAGAAGGTAGCTCCATGGAAGCGGTGTCTGAGAAATTTATTGCTGCCTACTTTGAGGATATGGAAAGGCTCCACATTGGCAAAGCTGATGCCTATCCCCGGGCAACCCATGCGTTAAATGGAATCAAAAGACTGGTGGCAGAATTGGAGCAGAAGGGGGTTGCCTACGCTGCCGGGGGCGATGTCTACTATGCGGTGCGGAAGTTTCCCGGCTATGGCAAGCTATCGGGCAGGAAACTGGAGGATTTGCAAGCAGGAGCCAGTGGGCGAGTCCAAGAGACGGAGGAGGCGAAGAAGCAGGATGCCTTTGATTTTGCGTTGTGGAAGGGAGCAAAGCCGGGGGAACCAGCGTGGGGATCACCTTGGGGGGAGGGCAGACCGGGGTGGCATATCGAGTGTAGTGCCATGGTGCGCGATCGCTTGGGGGAAACCATTGATATCCACATGGGCGGGGCGGATTTGATATTTCCTCATCACGAAAACGAAATTGCTCAATCGGAGGCAGCCACCGGGAAGCCCTTGGCTAACTACTGGCTCCACAATGGCATGGTGATGGTGGATGGGGAGAAAATGTCTAAGTCCCTAGGAAATTTCACGACGATCCGGGAACTGCTCGATCGAGGGGTTGACCCCATGGCGGTGCGGCTATTTATTCTCCAAACCCACTACCGCAAACCCATAGATTTTACTCAAGAGGCGATCGAGGCAGCAACTAACGGCTGGCAGACCCTCAAGGAAAGTCTCCTGTTTGGCTATGAGTACGGCGATCGCTTGGGCTGGCAAGTCCCCCACCTGCTCCCCGGTGCTACTGTTCAGAAGTCTCTAGGGAATGACTACACCCAAGAGTTTGCTCAGGCTGTGAATGAAGATTTGAACTTTACTGGTGGTTTAGTTGTGTTATTTGAGTTGGCAAAGGAACTACGGCGCGATCGGAACCTGATGCTCCACGAGGGGAAAACGGCTACTTCCCCAGAAAAATTAGAGGAGATGTGGCAGACGTTGGTGAATCTGGCTCAGGTGTTAGGGTTTGCCGTGGCAGCTACGGACTTGGAACCCACCGCCCCAGAGTCTGAGCAGGATACTTTGAGTGATGTCATGATTGAGTTAGCTATCAGTCAGCGCCAAGCTGCTAGAAAAGCCAAAAATTTTGCTGAGAGCGATCGCATCCGCCAAGAACTCCAAAGCCAAGGGATCGTCATCATTGATAGTCCTGATGGCAGTACCCGTTGGCACCGCATCTGAACAGTGAACAGTGAACAGTGAACAGTGAACAGTGAACAGTAAACAGTAAAATTTAATAGTTGGTAATAAGTCTTACAGCAAGCCTGCCTAACTGATACTTCGACTCCGCTCAGTGCAAGTAACTGTTCACTCTACCTCCTTTACCTCCCTTTACCTCCTTTACCTCCTTTACCTCCCCTTACCTCCTTTACCTCCTTCCCTAATAAC
>JAAUUE010000266.1 GCA_012031635.1 Coleofasciculaceae cyanobacterium SM2_1_6
AGCCATCGACAAACCTCGTGGAACTGGAGGAATTTCCATGCCCGCCACCACAGCGATTTTCCGCTTTTCACTCACACAGGCAGCCAAAGCTCCCGCCAGAAAAGCCACTTGATCTTCGGCAAAAATCAGGCTAGTCACATTTTTTAAGTCTTTGGTGTAAGGATCAACACCGTCTGCGCCCGGTGGGTAGGAGACATCGACGATCGCAAACTTGACATCAGGATATTTTTTTGCCATGGCTGCTGTAGCATCCGCCATCACGAAGCCCACGGTAATGACTAAACCTGCTCCCTCGTTCACTTGAGTTTCAATATTTTTTTCGATGTCACTAGTGGAGGTGGCGACTACGTAGGAAAAGTCTAACCCAGCAGCTTGGGCAGCTTCTCTGGCTCCCTTGAGGCTATATTCGTTGAAGGATTTGTCATTTTCGGAGCGATCGAGAATGATCCCCACTTTTTTCTTCTCAGCCCCACTAACCCCCGGACTAGCAGTAGTTGGTGTATTGCTACTGGTGGTAGGACTAGTTCCCCCACAAGCATTAATTAACAAAGATAAGCTCAGGGCAAGGGCGGGTAAAAATCTTCTTCTTTTAATCATAAACTTTTAAATATTTCTTGGCTAAAGGCTAAATTAGTTAACAACAAAACCCAATAATGAAATGTGCAGCACCTTACAATTTTACGACAATCACAACTATATTTTTAACATCAGAAGCACAGCGATCGCTACTACTTCAACAAACTTATGGGCAAATGTCTGAGCAGAATCATAGGCAAATTTGGCAGCAGTTTCCAAAAAAAAGCTCAAATCCCTTCCAGAACCATGATTTTCTTGATTGGTATTCCCGGTAGTGGTAAATCTTCCCAAGCCAGCTATCTGCATCAAAACTTGGCTAGTGAAATTATCTCCCTCGATCGCCTCCGGCAGCAATTATTTGGGGATGTCCAGAGGCAAGGGAGTTGGGGACGAATTTGGCAGCAGGCGGAGCGGGAGTTACGGCGGGTTCTCCAGACCGGGAAATTAGCTATCTATGATGCCACCAATGCCCAGTGTCGCCATCGTCGCCAGACCCTCGCCTGTTGTCGAGCCTTGGGCTTTCAGCAGATTGTGGGGATTTGGCTAGACCTACCTTTGGAGATTTGCCTACAACGGAACCAAGCGCGCGATCGACAGGTTCCCGAAATCGTGATTAAAAATATGCACCAAGCTCTCCAGCAAAATCCCCCCAGTTTGGCAGATGGTTTAGACTGCCTACAGCGTTATATTTTAGTTGGAGAAGATCTAAGGCTACGGTCTGGGATAGTACCTTTATCTAGGGCATACCGGATTTTTCGGGAGCAAAAATAGTAGAAACCGTACCAGCAACTCTTGAAAATTGGTCGAGAAACTAATAGATAATTTTTATAGATAACTTTAATAAACATAGCAGTCCTAGATGATTTCACCCGCCGCAGGCGGGTGGAATAACCAACCAGAAGCAATCTAATTTAGAAAATGATTTAGGATCGCTATATAACTAGCTACTATTCAGGAACTCCATAACTATGGCAACCACAGATTTTAAAGACTACTACTCAATTTTGGGGTTGACTAAAACTGCCTCGGCTGATGAGATCAAAAAAAGTTTCCGCCGTCTGGCTCGGAAATATCACCCCGATATGAACCCGAATAATAAGGAGGCGGAGGCAAAGTTTAAGCAGGTCAGTGAAGCCTACGAAGTCTTAGGAGACCCAGAAAAACGCCAGAAGTATGACCAGTACGGACAGTATTGGAAACAGGCAGGGGAAGCTCGATCGCCCGGGGCTGGCGGTGTGGATATGGGGGGCTTTGATTTTAGCCAGTACGGAAATTTTGATGAATTTATCAATGAACTCCTCGGCAGAATGGGGGATACGGGAACTACCTCTCGTTCCGGTTCTAGCCGGAGTTATAGCTATCGTCCCGGTGGGGGTTTTAGTGATTTTGGGTTCAATGATTTTGGCAATAATTATGAGCAACCGGCTAATGTCGATCGAGAAGCCACGGTGAGCCTGACCTTGGGGGAAGCCTTCCGGGGGACGGAAAAGCGGTTTACCATTGGCACGGATACGGTGGATGTAAAAATTCCCGCCGGGGTGAAGCAGGGCAGTAAGGTGCGGCTCAAGGGCAAGGGGCAGATCAATCCCGCCACTCAGCAACGAGGAGATTTGTATTTAGTGGTGGAGCTAAAACCCCATAGTTTCTTTCAGTTTGAGGGGGAAAATTTGGTTTGTGAAGTACCCATTACCCCCGATGAAGCGGTGCTAGGAACGGCGATCGAAGTACCAACGACCGAGGGCAAAGTCACCATGAATATTCCGGCAGGAATTCGGCACGGGCAAACTCTCCGGCTCCGGGGCAAGGGCTGGCGTAATGCCAAGGGAGAACGCAGTGATCAGATGGTGAAAATTGCGATCGCCACTCCCAAGGAAATCACCGCTACGGAACGGGAACTCTACGAAAAAATTCGAGACAACCGCACCACCAATCCCCGCAGTAACCTTGCACAGATTATGCTCTAGAACTAATCGCAAATATGCTCTCGAAAACTACTATTGCCAAGTAAAAACATTCGGTGTTGCTTAATTGAAACACAACAATTATTTGAGCAAAAATTTATGAATCTTTGTGTAATTACTGCTTCTTAATTGCTTCCATAATACTAACTTTGGCAGTCTCGATCGTATTTACTAAGCCATTGCTTACACAATAAGTAAGAAATTTATGGATAATATCTCAAAGACGAACTGGGAGAAAATTGATGCTCTTACAGAGGATGGATTTGTCAGAGAAATTGTTGCAAAAACTCGCCAAGGTCTGCAAAAAATATATGGTGAACGGCTAGATCAAGTTATTCTTTTTGGCTCCCAAGCTAGAGGAGATGCTCAACCTGATTCTGATATTGATATTTTAATTGTTCTCAAAGGTTATTTTAACTACTCTCAAGAGAGCGATCGCATTAGCCTTTTGATTGCCAATTTATGCCTAGAATATAGTGTTTTGATTAGCTGTGCTTTTACTACTAGTGAAAAATTTCAGCACCATAATAATGCTTTCTTTCGCAATATCCGTCGGGAAGGATTGCTAGTATAGAGTATTAGATTCTAAGCCTCGGATAACCTAATGCCAATAGTTACTCTAGAATTACCTAAAGAAGTTTTCTCCGCTCGTCTTCCTACTAAAACACTACGCTATCCATGAAAAACCTCTCTATTCAACTCCCAGAAACAGTATTTTCGGCTCTCCGCAGAAGCCCTGATGAATTTGTTCAAGAAATGCGGATTGCCGCCGCAGTGAAATGGTATGAGCTAGGGGAAATATCTCAAAATAAAGCCGCAGAAATTGCAGGAATTAGTCGATCGGAATTTATCAATGTGCTATCACGCTACAAAGTGGATTTTATGCAATATACGGCTCAGGAATTGGCTGAGGAAATGGCAAATGTTGATTAGTCAAGTTATTATGGCTCTCAAAAACTATGGTTATGCGGCAATTCTTGACGATCGAGCCGCATGGCGGTGTAGTCAAACTTTTGGGATTAGTACAATTGGTACAGGTCGTCTATTAATACTGGCAAAACAACGGGGGTTAATTCCTTTTGTATTTCCAAGGATTCAAGCTCTACGAGATGCTGGTTTATGGTTATCTGATGATCTAGTAAACCTACTCAAACAACAGGCAGGGGAATAGCAAAGCCATAATATTTTAAGAAAGCAAGAAATCAATCTTTATCACTCAAAATGAATAAAAAACTTATGGATAATATCTCAAAGAAGGACTGGGAGAGAGTTGATACTCTTACGAAGGATGAATTTGTCAGAGAAATTATTGCAAAAACTCGCTGGGGTCTGCAAGAAATATATGGCGAACGGCAAACTTGTGTATTAGATTTAATGTGTTAGCTAACGGTGACTCATCAGTAGATTTTTAGATAGAAGTACTCCATATTTATTGGCATCAAAGGTTATAATAAATTAGATATCCAGTTTTTTGAATAGTAAAAATATGGAAATTAGTCAGTTTCAGAAGCAATTACAAGAGAAAGTTTCAGTATGGTTAAGATACGGAAATAAGTCTGGCTTTATAGAAATAGAGTCTGAAACAGTTGTATTAAGTAGTGTTTTAGGTAAACGATCTGAAAATCAAGATCGTACAATTTTTCTTAGAGTTAAATTTGAAGAAACAAGTAAACCTTCGATTGCCGTACTTGTACTTTGTGACGGAATGGGGGGTATGGATAGTGGTGGAGATTGTGCAGATATAGCAATAAGTGCATTTGTTGCATCCTTCGTATTTAATAACAGAAATATTCTAAGTGACAAGTTAAAAATAGCTGTAAATTATGCTAATCAAACTGTTTATGAAAAGTTCCAAGGAAGAGGTGGTGCAACCTTATCAGCAGTTGCATGTAGTGATATTAATGAGTGGGCAGCAGTAAATGTTGGAGATAGTCGAATTTATTGCGTACGTAATAATGGTGTAATAGAGCAACTTACTATTGATGACACCTTGGAAAAACAGCTTGCTGATTTAAATCTGCCCTCCCCTCCACCTGAGTTTAAGCAATTACTACAGTATGTTGGCATGGGAGAAGGAATTGAGCCAAGAAATGTTGAGTTAAGATTCCTCTTAAACATTAGATGGTTTTTGATAACTTCAGATGGTGCTCATTATATTCCTGAAGATACACTTAAATCTTTAATAAGCCATGCAAAAAGCCCTAAAGAAATTGCTTGTCGTTTAACTAATCTTTCAGAGTGGTTGGGAGGAACGGATAATTCTTCAGTAGCGATTTTAGATGTTAAAAAAGATAGATTTTCAAGAAACAGAGAATCTAATATTAGTTCTCTGGAAATTTGGAGTATTCCTGATAAGATAGAGTTTCTTACTCTTAAACCAGTGCAAATTGATGTTCCTAAGACTGAAATACTAGATTCTCCGAAAACACGTACTACTAAAACCAGAGATATTCCTAAACAGCAAGATATTGCTCAACCCCAAAAATTATCAAAAAGAAAGACTCGAAGTGATATTCAGAAAATCAACTCAGTAAATGGTTACAAGCCTGAAAATGGTGAAGAAAACTCTGAAAAACCTATACCTAAACTCAACATTGAATTTTCTGAGGAGAACTAGTTTTTATGATGCATGGAATTCCATCTCGCTATAAGCCAACAGGAGAAGTACTCACGGGAGGAATGGGGGAAGTTTTAATTTGTAAAGATAATATTCTTGAACGAAAAGTTGCTATCAAATTTATCCAAGATATCAAGGATAAGCGAAGACTTTTTGATGAAATAAAGGCACTTCAGAAAATCCGTTCAAAACATGTTGTCCAAATTTTTGATATTATTATAAATACTGATAATAACAATAGAAGAATTGGAATTGTTCAAGAATATGTATCTGGTGATGATTTAACCTCTTTTGCCAAGGGCGAAATATTATCAATAGATGAATATCTAAAAACTCTATATCAGATAGCATCTGGCATTAGTGATATTCATGAACAAGGATTAATTCACAGAGATATTAAGCCAAATAATATAAAATTTGATCAATCAAAAATCATTAAAATATTTGATTTTGGCTTGGCTAGATTTTCAGGTGAAAATAATTCAACTTTAGGTTTTGCTGGAACACGTGAGTTCGCAGCTCCAGAATTATATATGGCAGGGACGGTTCCATTTACAAGTGCTGTTGATACGTATGCTTTCGGTGTTACTGCTTGGTATCTTTCTGGGATTCAAATTCCGAAAGTCTTATCAGAGATACCACCTAATATTACTAATATTCCAAGTTTTTCTTCGCTTCCCTTAAAAATTCCTGATCCCATTGTAAAAATACTTGATAGTACTCTAATTGAAGATTCAAGTAATAGACCTTCAATGTCGGATATTAGGGATATTATCAAAATCATCTTTTAAGAGATAAACATCGTGCATTACTTGTTTATGGGAACAAAACATATACCCTTGAGAGTTCTAGACGATTTGTGAAACTTAATGTTGAAAATCATGGTTCAATTCATGTTAGATATGATGGATTGAATTTCTTGGTTGATTTCATAAGTGGCGCAGTTTTCATAAATAATCAACCAGCACAGCTACATCAGGTTCTTCCTAAAAGTTGTGTAATTACGTTAGGTGATCCCTCTCGTGGAGCAAAAAGAATGTTTGTAACTTTCGATATATCTAATCCAGAGGTTGTTTTATGATTGGCAAGAAAATTCATTCCATTGATGATCTAATAGATAACCGCTATAAAATCTTGTCTTTTGCTGGTGAGGGAGGTATGCAAGAAGTTTATTGTGCTTTAGATCAAGTACTTGATAAAAAAGTTGCTCTTAAAGTACCTAATACCATTTCACGAAATAGCTGATACATATAGAGCCTCTATAATAAATTCCCATCCAGTGATAGAAGCTACTACTTTATTGCTTAGTTTTTTTAGACAA
>JAAUUE010000267.1 GCA_012031635.1 Coleofasciculaceae cyanobacterium SM2_1_6
TTCTGGCAGGAGAGGCTATTAATTTAGATGATTTAGTTACCCCAGAAAGACAACAGGTAATCAAGGAAGCGATCGAGCTTTTGGGGATAGAAAAATTAAGACCAATTTGGGAACATTTAGAAGAAAAATATACCTACGAAGAAATCCGCCTAGTTGCGGCTTGGTGGCAAAGGTATCAATTATGAATATCCAGTAGGGGCGCAAGGCTTTGCGCCCTATTTCCCAAACACATCCTATTTTCCAAACACACCCTATTTCCTAAAGTTCAATCCAGAATTTTTAATACTTCCTTGGGAGAAAGTTTATCTTTGAACCAGATGATTTTAGCCGGAACTTGATCAATTTTAATGCCAGCTTTTTCTAAGTTTAAGCGCTCAGAAATTGCCAAGATTAAATTACTACATTCGGCTTTTCTAACTTGGGCAAACTTTTTTTGCAAGTAGGTCGATCGCCAATAACCAACTATTTCTAATAAATAACTTCTGCCATCGGGATGCACTAATCGAAAATCTGGGATCATGACACTGCCGGGAATGGGAATTAGATCCACTTCTCGCTCCAATTGCCACTCGGTTTTGAGCTTGCTCCAGTTATCAGCAAAGGAGGCTTCGAGCATACTATCGTAGGGTTTGCCGGGGGGATAGTGGGTGACTAAACCACAGCGATCGTTGAGGGTAAATCTGCCTTTTCTTAACTTCTTGGTAAACTCATCTTGCCATTGCAAAGTAGCAGTTAAATCCCATTTTGTCACATGTAATAGAGCCGGAATTAATTTAGCAAAATCGATCCCATACCTACGAGTTTCTTTGAATAGGCTCGTGGGGCCATCAATGGTAATCGTAAAACCATGATCGGCATCGCCTTCAATGTATGCCATTAAGCGAAATAATTTTAGATAACGAAATAGTAATTTGTATTCTCCCGGATCGTTGCGGTGGGCATGAATTTTGATTTCACTTGCCTTGTAGAAAATCCCCTGAACTTGGGAAAGATTGTAGCGGTGGAGCAGTTGCTCTGGGGTGGGGGGATTAAATTCGGTCATAAGGCGACGGGCGGGCAGATCAGCGTAGAGTCCTTGGCTAATTTCGGGGGGAAATACGGGTCTTTGGAGTTCTTCGCTGAGGGTAGTGGCTAAATTTTCCAGTACGGCGATCGCTCCTTGGGGACTGGGCGTAACTAGACTGGCGGCAGTAAATACTCGCTGGCGCAAAAGCTGCGGTTCGAGGGGACTAACAACTTCAAAGGTGGCATAGCTAGTTTTGAGAATATGGGCTAAACCCCGCCAAAGCTTGAAATCTGGTTTATCTCCTTCTAGTTCGGCAAGGACTTCATCCAGTTTGCCTTGGGGTTGATGGAGGTGTTGCTGGAGACAGGTAATTAGTTCTTGGGCGATCGATCGAGCCGATGTATCCAGTGGCAGCCGTTTGGGCGTGACGGTTTCTCCATTTTGACGATATATGAGTAGGTCACTAGGCAGCATGAAAATCCTTAGAAATCTGGTTATTTAGGTTATTTAATCTCACGCTTGGCTGTAACTGGCCACAAGTTCTGCTACGACTTGATTGCGTCCACTAGCCTTGGCAAAGGCTCCCAATACGGCATCATTCAGGCTGTATTTAGTACCATTGCTAGTTTGACGAGGGTCTTTCATCTGAAGGATAGCCAGTTTCATGTAATCTATCAGTTCTCTAAACCTTAGCTTTATTGGCTCCATTTCAACTCCCTTTTTGGTTTCTTTCTATTCTCCTGCCTCTTCTTTTAGGGCTACATTTGAATTTAGAATTGCTGGCAAGGAATCAAAAAAGTGGCACGATCGAGAAAAGTATGAGAAAATAGAGAGCCTTCCCTAAATTAGGGTATTATTGATGAAAATTAAAAATATTTTAAGTAGATTAAGCAAATTATGATCAAGCTCAGACTAAAACGATTCGGCAAGAAAAGAGAAGCTAGTTACCGGATTGTAGCGATGAATAGCGACACCAGAAGAGATGGTCGTCCTCTCGAAGAGTTGGGGTTTTATAATCCTCGTACCAATGAAGTCCGGTTAAATGTAGAAGGAATTATCAAGCGTCTGCAAACCGGGGCACAGCCTACTGATACTGTCCGGAGTATTCTCAACAAAAACAATGTCTTTGAACAACTTGCCGCAGCCAACAGCCAGTCCTGATTACATTGCTCTAGTTCACTTCTTGGTGGAACCGTTTTTGATTTCTCCAGAAGGACTAAAGCTAGACTATGAAACTGCCCAAGGGGGGAGTCGGGTTTGGTTGCGTCTTGCCTTGGAAGGAGAGGATAAGGGCAGGTTATTTGGTCGGTGGGGAAAGAATATTCAAGCAATTCGGACTCTTCTGCAAATGGCGGCAGCTCAATCGGGTCAATCTCTGTACCTAGAGGTCTATGGTGAACCACAGGAAGAGCAGAGGTCAGAAAAACGTTACCCTGAAAGTAGGGAACGCCTACCTTCTCGCCTTGCCAAATCTGGGGATAGTGCTTCTCGTCCAACCAAAACTATCCCGCCAATTCGGCGCAGTACTTAGCTTAGTTGCTTAATTAATGACATCTAAAACCTTCGCCCTCCCTAACCCGAATAGTGCGATCGCCCTGACTGGGATCAGAGAAGAAAACCTAAAAACTCTGACTAAACAGACTGGAGCAAATTTCGTTTTGCGGGGACTGGATCTGGTCGTGACTGGAAACAACGACCAAATTAGCCGAGTGGAGGAATTACTCAAAGCCCTCTCGGTTTTTTGGATGGATGGACTGAGTTTTGGGGAGGTGGATATTCTCACAGCCATTAACGCTTTGGGGAACAATCAGCAATCAGCCCTCCAAGATTTACATCAGCAGACCCTAGCCCGGACACGCCGGGGAGAAGAGATTCGCGCAAAAACTTTCCGCCAACAGCAATATATTAAGTCGATCGCTGCCAATGATTTAATCTTTTGTACAGGACCCGCAGGCACAGGCAAGACCTATTTAGCTGTGGTTTTAGCGGCTCAGGCTCTGTTGACAAATCAGTTCGATCGACTCATCCTCACTCGTCCCGCCGTCGAGGCTGGAGAAAAGTTGGGATTTCTGCCGGGAGATTTACAACAAAAAATTGATCCCTACCTCCGTCCCCTCTACGATGCGCTTTATGAGTTTGTAGACCCAGAGAAAATTGCTAATCTGATGGAGCGGGGGGTTATTGAAGTGGCTCCTTTGGCATATATGCGGGGAAGGACGCTGAATAACGCCTTTGTAATTGTTGACGAGGCGCAAAATACGACCCCAGCCCAAATGAAGATGGTGCTGACACGGCTGGGCTTTCGAGCCAAGATGGTAGTTACTGGAGACTTAACCCAGAATGATTTATCTCCCCAGCAGCGATCGGGCTTGGCTGTAGCTCAGGAAGTTTTGCAAAATGTAGAAGGGGTGGCTTTTTGTCAGTTGACGAAGGCAGATGTGGTTCGCCATTCCCTCGTCCAGAGAATTGTCGCTGCCTACGAAAGCCGAGAGGCTGGGGAAAATTTGGGGCATAAGGGTTGATGGCGAAGATTTCTTAGGATTCTCGGGGTAATAAAATCCGAAAGGTAGTACCTTGCTGAGCAGAAGAAGTGAAGGAAATATTTCCTTTGTGGGCATCAATGATGGATTTGGCGATCGCTGTCCCCAACCCTGTGCCACCTCGTTTTCCGTAGGTCACAAAAGGCTCAAATAAATTTGCTTGCAAGTGGAGGGGAATTCCTGGTCCATTGTCTTTAATCTGAATTTCTACTTGATCTTCTAAGGTTTGGACATTAATCTCTACTCTCCCATCCTGAGAGCCGACAGCCTCGATCGCATTGCCAATGAGATTCTGAAAAACCCGGAGTAGTTTATTTTCATCAACTTGAACTATGGGATTATCCCCCGCCACGACAAACTCCACTTGGGCAGAACTAATATAAATACCATTGAGTTTTTGGTAGCGATGGATCAGGTCGAGGATCCCCACGGGCTGCTTGTCTAGCTGGGCGTTACCCTTGGCAAAGGCAAGGACTTCATCCGCCATCCCCAACATCCGGGCAATCTGGGCTTGGATCAGGTCGCACCATTCCTGCACTTCCTCATCTTCGGGATACAATTCCTTCAACATGGAGCTAGACAGCTGAATCCCGGTGAAGGGGCTGCGGAAGTCATGGACGATCGTATTTACCATTTCCCCCACCAAGGACATTTTTTCCCGGTGGACAATCAGGTTAACGTAGCGATCGGTGGTGAATCGTAAGTGCTGGACAATGTGCCGAAATAGATCGAGGACGACTTTACCATTGACACTATCTAAAATTTCCATCAGCCGATCGCGGGGAATTTTTGCCAAGGTGGTACCAGCCGTAGCGGTAGCTCTGGTGCTGCGGGGTTGCCCATCGAGGACTCCAGATTCCCCAAAAAAATCATTGACTTCAGCGATCGCTACTTCCTGATAGCCATTTAGCAACGTCCGCTTACTAAAAACCACCTGCCCTACCAAGACAAGGTACAGGGAGTCGGGAATCTCCCCCTCTTCAAAAATTATTTTCTGATCGGTAAATTCCTCCAATGCAGCTAGGTCAATTAACTGCGATCGCTGGAGCGGTTCAAAATAAGAAAGAAAACGATGGGCTTGTAAATCCATGGGGGAGACCGCTTAATTCTCAGAAACAATTTCAGAAATAACCTCAAAACAATTTCAGAAATAACTACTGAATATATTGACCGATTAAGTTACCTTGTGGCAAGAAATATTTGTATCTAAACTGCATCTATAGCAACCCTAAATCCTCTGCTAAATCCAATTGCCTCAGGAGATGACTTGAGCCACCTCCGCCCGCTCAACTCACAGAGGATTGTGATAGATCAAGCCTGAAGATTTTCTAAACCCTGAGTAACTTTTGCAGTGTCAATGCGATCGCCCTGTTGAATTTGATCAACTACTTCTAGCCCGCCAGTAACATAACCGAATACTGCATAACTACCATCTAAAAATGGCAAATCAGCCAAAGCAATATAAAACTGCGAAGAAGCGGAATCTGGAGCTTGGGAGCGGGCCATCGCCACGGCTCCACGGGTATGACGGAGTAAAGGTGGTGTAGAAATAGTCCGACTGTAGGTAGGCTCAGTAGCTCCATTGGGGACAATTTCTAGGGGAATATTGCGGGGACGACTAGTGGCGGGGTCAATGTAGCCCCCAGTCCCCAAAGCGCTGAGGGGAACAGCGGGGTCTTTGCCTTGGGGATCACCACCTTGGACAACAAAGGGCTGGGGTTCTCGAATCACTCGATGAAAGACTAAGCCATCGTAAACTCCTTTATTGACCAAATCAACAAAATTTCCAGCCGTCAGAGGGGCTTTGCTGCCGTCTAGCTCGATCGTGATCGGTTGTCCCTTGACGGTGAGTACTACCGTTGCCTTGCCCTGTAATCGGGGGAGATTATTTCCTGTTTGCTTTTCCCCAGACTGGGCAGAGGTGGCAGGGGCGGGAGAAGTGGCGATCGACCCATTGGCTGCGGTTTCAGTTTTTTCAGAACCAATCTTAGGACTACTTTCAGGAGAAGCCGTTGCCTGAGTCCCACTAGCAGCACAACCACTCAAGAAAACTACCGCTACCAGCAAAACCAACCACTTCTGAATCTGAGCAATTACATGACGCTGCATAAAAACCTCCACTGAATACAATAATTACGGAAATTACTGAGATAAAAAATATTAATTTTGGTTAATTTTTGTCATTGAATTCTCATTGATTTTCATCATTAATAATTCAACAATCTAACGATCTGGATAACCAAACACACAGAGTTACAAGCCTTCTAGGGGAACTTGAAGAAATTTGGCTAATTCTGCTCCCTGGTTTTCTAACTCCGTCAGAGACATCGGCACGCCGACCCGGGTGAGGGGAATATCTCGCTTGCCCTTAATTCTCAGGTAGATGGCTCGTTTGGGGTTTAAGCCGTCCTTGATTTCGACCCGGACAGATTGGACATCGCTAATTTTGCAGTTGAGTTCAATCCGGCGATCTTTCCCCGGATAGCCCCAGCGAAAGATTGTAACTTCTCCAGATTGCCGATTAAATTCGTTGTAACCGCCGCCCACATCCCAGATTGTGACCAACCATAGATAGGTAGCCAGTAGCACCCCAGCCACACCATAGAAACTGAGGGCAAGCCCTTGGGGGAGGAATACCAACTGACTAGAATCGGTCAAAGGTAAGAGATTAACCCGGAGATAGCTGGAAAGCCCCGCCAAGAGAAATCCGCCAGCACCAAGGGAGACGATCGTTGCCCACCAATAGTTGCTAAAACGACGGGAACCAAGAATAGATTGACGCAAAACCGGGGAAGCGATCGATTCAGTGACGTTTGTGGGGGTTGGGGCGTTCATAAAACTTTACGTTTGAGGAGTCATACTCCTGAATTTTTAATATGTTACTTTATTAAAATTATGGTTATGGATTTTCTGTATCATTA
>JAAUUE010000268.1 GCA_012031635.1 Coleofasciculaceae cyanobacterium SM2_1_6
TTCTCCCTAGGGAGAAGGGGAGTAAGAGGAAAGTCCCTCTCCCTAGGGAGAGGGATTTAGGGTGAGGGTCATGATTCACGCAAGAGGTCTAATTTAGAAAATGATCTAGGATCGCTAGATTAATTCAACTTGCCTATGAAATACGTAGGCTTTATCTAAACCAATATAGATATCCCAAAGGATTTCTCTACTCAATTAGGACTTCTCCAACCTTATTTTTTAGACAAACCTAATCAACAAATAAATTTTATTTAGAGAAAATATCAAGAAGAAAATAAATAAAAGTGACCTAGGTCACATCCTTTTTTCCTTGATCCCCATTTAGTTTAAGCCAGAAACTCTAGGTGATTAAGCAAATGTAATATTTGCTACTTTCCTAGGATCAAGATTGTATCTATCTACAAAGCAATGCTAAAGAAAAGATAAAGATGAGTTTTGTTTATAAGTCTTATTAGATCCTTACTGGGTATCTTTTTGATCCCCACTTTTAGCTATTATCCTTTCATAATCTTGGTAGCACAATTAGATCATAACAATCATCATTTTTACCCGCTCCAATGAATCAATCACCATTTCTGACTTCCGCTTGCCGTTCTTGCCGTCACTTTACCCCAGAGGGAAGACGAGGAGGAACCTGTCAACAATTGGGGGTTCCTGTGCAAGCAAGCTGGAAGGCTTGCGCCTTGGCTGTTCCAGTTTTCTCTGCTAGCTGGGATCAGTTACAGAGAATAGAACATTGGGAGCAAGCCTTATCTACCCTAGTTCTGTCCCAGGAGCTTGACCAAGAAATTCAAGAAATTAAGGATTTACCTAATTTAGAAATTAATGTCGCCCAAAGTTTAATTGCTTAGTTTGCAACGAAGAGAGCTTTGATTTTTGCCCTGATTCTCAAGGACATTTTCAAAAACTGTCTATGTAAAGTCTATTAAAAAGGAATCAGTCCATCAGACCTACCCATAGAAAATGTCACATTGCTGCGGTAGTGTGATATTTTTGGGTCTATGATCCTAAAAATCCCCACCAAATTAAATAGTAAAAATTAAGGATTAAGGCTATGACTCCAGCAATATTGCAAACAGCAGTTAAATTAATCTTTTCCAAAATCCAACCACTTGAAAATTCAAGGTCTGTCCCCAGAAAATTTTCCACAGTGCTAATGATTTGTGTTGCTTGGAGTTTTTGGCTCTTGAGTACAATCTGGACTCCGGCAGCCCTTGCCTTGACCCAAATTCCTTTATCCAATCTGCATTACCGGGAATGCCCTCCAGAATTGGCGGCGGGGACAGTAACTCCGGGGAATTTTACCGCTGCTAAATGCTTTTTAATTACAGGAACAGCCAAGAATACCTCTGGAAAATTGGTAGTTAATGCGGATATTTTTGGGCGTATTTATGATGCTAACGGGAATTCAGTTATGGAAAATCGGACACGGCTGGGATCGATCGAGGAAGTGCCTCCCGGTGAAAGTGAGTTTGAACTTCGAGTTAGTGTGTCTGCCAATCAGCCAGAACCCTTAAAACTAGAACAATTTAAAGCTGCGGGGTTTACAGGAGCCGTACGCCGTTGATAATTAGTCTAAGCCAAGTAGTTTGAGGTAATGATTTTGGGGTAATGAGTTTGAGGTAATGAACTCAAGGAAATTACTAAAGCATTTTGCGGATAGTTAGGAAAACGGGCAAATTATGTACAACAGGAAATTAGACTTCCTCTGTTTAGCAGTAGCATTTCTCAGTGGGCAAATTATTACAGCTCATTCAGCTAACTCGGCAACTTTACAAGATATTCAACGCCGAGGAACCTTAATAGTGGCGGTTAAAGATAATCTGCGCCCCTTGGGTTTTCGAGATGCTCAAGGAAATTTGCAAGGTTTAGAAATTGATCTGGCTAGACGTTTAGCTGCGGATTTATTTGGTCGAGAAGGGGCGATCGATCTTCAGCCTGTCAGGAATAGCGATCGCTTGGAGGTGGTTATTTCTGGCAGGGTAGATCTGCGATCGCCCAAGTTACTCCCAACACCTCCCGGGCTCGCCTCGTTGAATTTAGTATTCCCTACTACGCCGATGGCACTAGCTTAGTCAGTAAAAATCTGGCTACCCCCACAGAAATTACCACTCAATCCATTGCTGTTTTGCATGGCTCTAGCACTACTAGCGAAATTAGCTTTCGCTTCCCCCAAGCTCAGTTGGTTGTAGTTGATTCTTACCAAGCTGCCAAGGAATTATTAGATAACGGCGGGGCGATCGCCTTTGCCGGAGATACGAGTGTTTTGGCTGGCTGGGTGCAAACGTATCCAGAGTATAAATTATTTCCCCGTTTAGAATTGCGTAGTCATAGCTTGGCGATCGTCCTCCCCAAAGGCTTGCAATATCAAGAGCTACGCCAGCAAATAAATAACTCCCTGATTCGCTACCGCCAAGAAGGATGGCTCACTTCCAGAATTCAATACTGGGGTTTACCAGAATAATCTTAATATTCCTTTGATACGGAGCTTGCTGTTGCTGTATTTTGTTTTTGCGCTATGGAGTAATAAAGAGCATCAGCGACACGACACCCAAAAGGTATCTACTCTGACCATTATGAATCAAAGTCGTCTTAAAAGGACGGAGCTTTAGCCCCATATTTTAGCAGATTAACAAAAAAGAAGCACCCCCATTGTTGGAAGTGCTTCATTCCGCTAGAAACCTAGCTTAGATTTAGATTGTTAGAGTCTCAAGAACTAACCATTGATGGAAGGAGCTTCCACAGCAGCTAGGTCAAGAGGGAAGTTGTGAGCATTGCGCTCGTGCATTACTTCCATACCCAAGTTGGCTCTGTTGATGACATCAGCCCATGTGTTGATGACCCGACCTTGGGAATCAATTACAGACTGGTTGAAGTTGAAGCCGTTCAAGTTGAACGCCATGGTGCTGATACCGAGGGCGGTAAACCAGATGCCGATGACTGGCCATGCTGCTAGCAAGAAGTGCAAGGAGCGGCTGTTGTTGAAGGATGCGTATTGGAAGATCAAACGACCGAAGTAGCCGTGGGCTGCGACGATGTTGTAGGTTTCTTCTTCTTGTCCGAATCTGTAACCGTAGTTCAAGGATTCGGTCTCGGTGGTCTCACGAACTAGGCTGGAGGTTACTAAGGAACCGTGCATGGCACTGAATAAGGAACCACCGAATACTCCGGCCACTCCTAGTTGGTGGAAGGGGTGCATCAAGATGTTGTGCTCTGCTTGGAAGACGATCATGAAGTTGAAGGTTCCAGAGATGCCGAGGGGCATACCGTCGGAGAAGCTGCCTTGACCGATCGGGTAGATCAGGAAGACTGCGGTGGCTGCGGCTACGGGAGCGGAGTAGGCTACGGCAATCCAAGGACGCATTCCTAACCGGTAGGAGAGTTCCCATTCACGTCCCATGTAGCAGAATACGCCAAGCAGGAAGTGGAAGATTACTAGTTGGTAGGGGCCGCCGTTGTATAGCCATTCGTCGAGGCTGGCTGCTTCCCAAATGGGATAGAAGTGCAGACCGATCGCGTTGGAGGAAGGTACTACTGCGCCGGTGATGATGTTGTTACCGAACATTAAGGAACCAGCTACGGGTTCACGGATGCCGTCGATGTCCACGGGGGGAGCGGCGATGAAGGCGATGATGAAGCAGGTGGTAGCGGTGAGTAGGGTAGGGATCATGATGACACCGAACCAGCCTACGTACAGGCGGTTGTCGGTGCTGGTTACCCAGTTACAGAATCTTTCCCACACGCTGTTTTGTTCGCGTTGTTGAATTGTGGTTGTCATTTGTTTATGATGGCTTTGTTTGTTAACGGTAAGGTGTTGTTTTCCTCACCTGAATACAGATTAACCTCTTTATTTAGTTTTGTAAAGCAAAATTAACATCAGATTTACTTATATGAAGACAATTGAAACATAAGTAGGTGAACTTGATAATCCTCAAGGCGATACTCCATCAAGCTCCTGACCGAATCATTAGGCTTTTTAGACATCGGCAACTATCGGAATTTCAGCTTTACAAAACTGAATCTGAGAAATTTGTAACGTTACACAGAAGAAATCTGATATGGCAGTCCTAAAGGATTTCACCCGCCGTAGGCGGGTGAAATCACCTACTAGAAGCAATCTAATTTAGAAAATGATTTAGGATCACTATAGCTAATGATGAAACTGCTAATTCCTAGTTACCGGAAAGGCTCGCCCATAAACCAAGCAACTAGCGATCGCCGTACCCCTTGGGTTACTGGAGCGACTCGATGGAGCAGCATACTAGGAAAAACAATGATACTGCCCTTGGGCTTAAACTCCTCTGGCTCTAGCAGCAAGTCAACAAAGTTTTTGATTTGAAACTCTCCTCCCTGATAGGTAGCTGGATCATCAAGTTGGATACTCATACTCAGCTTTCTAATCAATCCATTCTGATTAGGAGAATTTCCGCTATCTCGATGCCACACATACTGTTGTCCTTCTCCATAAACTGAGTATTGGAGAGCCTGAGTTGATTTGATCTCGTAGTGAAAAGTTTCTTGGTTCGCCAGTTGCATATAGTAGTTGGCGATGCCGTAAAGCCAATGAGGTTCACCGATGCCAGACACAGAACTATTCCGATACTGCTCCATAACTTTGCCTTTCACACCGGGAGCAGGAATCCCGATCGATCCCGTGGTTCTCTCGATCGGGTCATAGAGGTTAATAATCAGATCGCATAATTCTTTGGGTAAAACTCCTTTCCAGTAGTGATAAAGAGGGGTGTGTAAATTCATAGTTAAGGTTAATTAATCCAAAGTAGTGATATTGCAAAGTCGTGACTTAGTTTAAAGTAGTGCCATAAATTTGTAGGAGCGTAAGGCTTTGTGCCCTCTTTAATCTGCCCTAGAAATCTACGCCCCGCTTCAGGTCTACCCCTCGATCGGCGTAATGTTTATGGCAGATCATCTCTGAGTGGACACTGGCAAGGTTGAAATAGGGGGGATTTTTCAGACAACGACCAGTGATGATAATTTCCGTATCCTTGGGTTTGCGGAGTAAGACTTGGACGATCGCCTCCCCCTCCAGCAGTTCCAAATCCACCGTGGGGTTCAGCTCGTCTAGAATAATCGTTTTATACAAACCAGAAGCAATGGCAACCTTGGCAATCTCCCAGCCCCGTTCTGCTTCGATGCGATCGATCTCCTGTTGTTGTCCCCGCCAGACAATGGCATCCCGCCCACAGCGATGATGATCCACCAGCGCTGGATAGGATTTCCGCAGGGCAGCGATCGCCGCATCCTCCGTGTAGCCGTCTCCCCCTTTCAACCATTGCATAATTAGCACCCGGTGGGATTTATCACTACTAATGCCTTTGCCGATCGCTTGCAGAGCCTTACCTAGGGCATTGGTAGATTTACCCTTCCCTGCCCCGGTATAGATTTCGATCCCTTCAATGCCTTGCGCCCTAGCCTCTGGATGTTGGTGGGGAACAGATTCACTATGCAGGTCGGTAATTTCTAATAATTCCTGCGGCGTGCCTCGACCTGTGACAATGATCTCAATGCCGGGGGGCTTATGCTTCAAGGTTTTAATCACTTCCTCTAGGGGCAGTAAACCCAAATCCAGCACTGGGTTGAGTTCATCGAGGACAATCACCGAATAAAGCTCTGAGGCGATCGCTCCCTTGGCAATATCCCAGCCCCGCCGAGCCTCCTTGGCATCAAATTTGGTAATTTCATCTTTATTAAAGAAGGAAGCTCGACCCGTGCGGATATGATCAATTAAGTGGGGAAATCCTCGCTGGAGAGCCTCGATCGCCGCATCCTCATCATAGGTACGCCCCACGCCCTTGAGGAACCGCAGCAACATCACCCGACTGGGAGTTTCTTCCCCGTCTCCATCAATCCCCAAGCCAATCGATCGTAAAACTACCCCCAACGCCGCTTGGGACTTGCCCTTACCCTTGCCATCGTAGACATGGATCTGCCCCTCCAACCGTTCCGGGCGGACACTAGCCGTGCGAATTCCAATTCCATTCCTTGTCATAATGTTATATTATTTGAATTTTCTAGCTCTACATCGATTCTAAATCACTTGCTAAATTAGACTGCTTCTGGTAAGTTACTTCACCCGCCGAAGGTGGGTGAAGTAACTTAGGACGGGAGCATCTCAAAGTTGCAAAAACATTAAACAGCAAATTGTTTATTAAGGTCATACCATTTCACTAAATAGATGATACAAACAGATAAAGCATAAACTAACTATCAAATCAAATGTGTAGAGTTGTTAAAATTGAAATTACAGAAAGCTCAGAAGCACTACAGAAACTTTTGAGGCAACAGCAGTCCGCCACCGCTAAAGGGTAGTGGTGAATAGTAATGTTAATGCCATAAAATAGAAATTGTAGCCATTCTACTTATTTTTATGAACTGTCCTCAATGTAACTCAACTCAAATTATCAAATATGGTCTCACACACTACGGAAAAC
>JAAUUE010000269.1 GCA_012031635.1 Coleofasciculaceae cyanobacterium SM2_1_6
GAATTTTTCCGAGAAGCAATCAATGTTGATACTTGGGCTAGGGATGCGGAAATTGCCTACGGGAACCTGCCTAATCCCATTCCTAAACCCTCGGTGAGTATGGGTGGGGAAGTGAAAGTTGCCCCGACCTTGCCCGCTAATACCCAACTGCTGGTACGTCACTATTCTCTGCCCCTGACGGAACTGGTCAAAAAAATGAACCGTATAGTAATAACCCCATGGCAGAAATGATGGCAAATTCTGTGGGCGGAGCGAAAGTTATTGCGGAACAAGCTACAGAGATGATTGGAGTGCCAGCGATCGAGATGCAGCTAGAAAATGGTTCGGGGCTGTCGGAGAAAAATCGGATGTCGCCTCGGGCTGCCGTGGGTTTGTTTCTGGCTCTGGAAAAACTTTTGACGGCGAATAATCTCTCGATCGCCGATGCTGTCACTGTCATTGATCAAGATCCCGGCGTTTTAGAACTCCGCCCTCTTCCTGCCGCTTCTATTCTCAAATCTGGAACCCTGAATACCGTCAGCGCCTTGGGTGGAGTTTTGCCCACAGAAAAGTATGGGCTAGTCTGGTTTGCGATTCTCAATAGTGGCGCAGACCTTGAGACGCTCCGGGCAGAGCAGGAAAATTTCTTACAAACTCTCCTAACAGATTGGCAGTTAGCAAAAATTCCCCTCTCAGAATTAACTCCCAGTGCCTCCAGAAAAGGGAAAGCAAGTCGGAGTGAGATTTTGCAAACTTTGCAATAGCTCTCAAATAGCTCTCAAATAGCTCTCAAATATTTTTCCAATAGCTCTCAGGCAAATTTCTCTACCAAGGTTAATTTCGCCAACCCCTCATCTAATTTTGGGTCAAATTTCCCCTTGCTTCTAGCAAAATTGCCGTATCAATCAGGAATCTCACATGGTTAATTGTCCCCTCCATATCCCCTTCTGCTAGGGGACAGCCGTAACGTAAAGAGGGATCCTTGGGGTGTTGCCAATGTACCCACAATTTACCCCGAATTAGGCTGGTATGAATTGACCAACCCCGGTATTGAGCCGATTTATTTTGCCCAAGAGCATTAATATCTCGGCTATTATCTTTAGACTCTGTATCGCAATTTGTATAAGTCATCATGAGGAGAACTGATTAATATCAATAAACTAATCATCCACTAAACATCATTAGCCACTGGTGACTCTATCAACTACCCTCCGTGATTTTTCAGGAGGAGAACCTGTAAAGCTAGCAATCATTTTGCGTGATTAGCTTCACCATATAGTTGTGAGTCAGATCACACACCCTTAATTTAATGTTATAGCAACTCCCCAAAAACGGATCAAATCTTTTTCCTTCCCCCACAAAAAATCCTCAACTCCCCTCCCAACCTTCTCCTTTCCTTACAGGTCACCTAAGCATCACCACAGGTCACCTAAGCATCACCGATTTACCCGAAATAGTCCGTCCTCCCTGTACCTCCCTCTAACTCCCCTTGCCTCCCTCTACCTCCTTTACCTCCTCCCCCACCATCTGCGCCAACTTCATCGCTGCTCCGGGCAGTCCTCGTACCTGTTGGAGTCGATCGACCATTTCCTGTAATTTTTCTGGATGATCTAGGTAATCTATGACTAAATCTCCTACTTGGGATGCGGTCAGATTTCCTACTAGCTCTGGGACGATGGCAGCTTTTGCCCAGATATTCGGCCAAGCAAATAAGCGACCTTGACGTAAAATATACCTATTAATCACATTAGCAAACATTGTCCCAAGTCCGGGCAATCTCACTAAAATGCCCGGCAACCCATCCCACGATCGCATGGCATCTAATTGTTGCATGGGGATGAGGACAATCATCGGTACGCCCAGGGAGGCAAGTTCGGCAGTGTTTGCCCCCACGGTGGTGATACAAAGCTGGCATTGAGTTAAAACATTATGGGCGGGATATTCCTGCCGGAGTTCGACGAGTAAACCCTGCTCGGTTTGCAGGAAATGCCGAGAGTCTTGCTCTAGGAGTTGCGCTGGGGAGCCATTGACCATTTTTAGGACGGGGTTTTGCTGGGGGTCGGCAAACTTGGCAAGGCTTGGTAAATCTAGGGTCGGGGCAACAGGAATCACGAATCTAGTGGTAGGTTTTTGACTGTGGAGATAGTCGGCGATCGCCAGCGACAGGGGCAGTCCTTGGGCAAGTTTTGCTGCCTTGGAACCCGGCAATAAACCAATTAATTGAGTCTCTGGGGATTGTTGGAAAGATTTTTCCAGAGATTTTTCCAGAGATTTTTCTAAGGGGTTTGCTTCTAGGATCAAGGGTAATTCTGGGATTAAGGATGGCTCTGGATTTTCTGGAGATTTAAGAACTTGTTCTGAATTTTGTGAAGGCTGCATTCGAGGCACATCCGCCATGAGATCGCCAACAACGGTAAATTTATGGTGATAGGATTGGGGGACTTTTTGGATTAACTCCGGTTTCATCACCCCGAAGCGATCGATCCACCGCCACCAGCGAGCATCCCATTCCGCATAGGTGACACTGCGATAACCAAGGCGCTTACTAACCACCACCGTAAAAAACTGATCACCACCGAGAAATAACACCACGCCCTTTGGTCGCCAGTCCCAATTATCTGCCGTTTTCCCCCGGAGCAGAAACTGAGAAAAATGTGCTGCCCCTTGGACTCGATCGACTTCTGGATAACTCAGGGCGATCGCCGCCTCCTTCCCCGTAGCGTTGGGACAGGGAGATAAAATTACTGAAATTCTGGTCTGGGTTCGATCGACCAAAATTTGCCGCAGAGCCTGCACCACCGGACGCACCCATGTAGTCACTTCACCAGGACCATTGGACAAAATCAAAATATCTACACCATATTCCATAGAGCAAATTTTCCTTAGAGTAGCTTTTCGGCAACACCCGCTATTAAATACCTATCATGAAATACCCAAGGCTAAACTATTCCCAAACTTCCATAGCCATCCTCAATCATTTGCTAAATGAAATTGCTGCTGGTAGGCTGTTCCACCCGCCGGCGACGGGTGAAATCATTTAGGACTGCTATATTAACAAACTTCTGTTGCTAAACTTAACTATGAAAGCTCTTAATTCTTAATTTAACTTTATTTGTTACCTAGGTTTTGACTGTGAATAATAACGTCCTCACTTCTACTCTCATCCTGACAGTTCTCTCCAGCATTGGCTTAGTTTTCTTTATTCGAGCCTCGGTCAAAGCCCGGATTCAACAACTCCAGCTAATTGCCCCAGTCCCGGAAACTGATCTTCTCAACCAACTCCAGACCCATCTCCAAAACCGCGCTTACCGGATCACCCAAGTTACTCCCCAAGAAAACCAGATTACCTTTGAGGGCTTTGTGCAGCCTAGCTGGATTCTAGCTAGTTTGTTAACTTTATTGGCTCTGGCAGGCAGTTTGTGCATGGGTTTAACCTTATCTTTGTTGTTTCCTAGCTATGGGGCAAGTTTTTTCTGGTTGGGATTAATCTCTCCTTTGGCGGGAATTTTTTACTGGCAAAAGGCGGGGCGATCGGAACAAATCTCCCTCAAGCTCAACCTCAGCGAAGTTCCCGAACAACCAAGCCAAATCACTATTACCGCCCACCGAGACGAACTCGCCGAGATCAAAAAAGTCTTTGCAGCTACTATCCCCACCTAGAAATACCCAAATTATTCCAAGTCCGCCTCTGATCAAAACTTTAACTAATACCCATAGCAGTCCTAAATGATTTCACCCGCCTTCGGCGGGTGGAATAGCCTATTAGAAGCAATCTAATTCAGAAAATGATTTAGGATCGCTGTAGTCAACCCCAAATTAAAACCCCAAATTAGCAACCCCAAATTAACTAAAATTTTGCCTAGACAAACCCAGCTAAAGCTCTAGGAATTGCGACAACTTGGATTCTGAGTAGTGAATAATTAAGTAATTAAGCTACTAGTTGTTGTAGATTTGGCGATCGGGGTTAACCTTGGAAAATAGGGATTAGATGTCTGGGCAGTTTTTTTAGACAACTATCCCACCTCAGAGCTAAATTTAAGTTATTAGTTAGTTATTAATTGAATATAGCGATCCTAAATCTTTTTCTGAATTAGATTGCTGCTGGGAGGTTATTCCACCCGCCGGCGGCAAGTGAAATCATTTAGGACTGCCATAGTTAACTAGGCTGTTAATTTTTCTAAGCCTTGCAGGAAGTCTATCTTGCTTGACCTTGCTCTGAAATATATACATCTACCCATTCTGATCACTAGCTTGTTTTTATTAGCAGTAACTATCTGGTCTTTTCTTCCTCCGGTGCAGATTGAAGTATTGCCTTGGCTATGGCAAACTTTTCTCTGCCTAGTTTTGATCGCAGGTCTAACTATTTACAGAATTGCTGCTCAAGCCATCGATCGCCAAAAACAGCTAATTCACCAACTCCAAACAGACTGCCAAGATCTACAAAGGCAAAATCAAGAACTAGCCAATCAAAACCAAAGTCTCCAGCGCCTCAGTCACCTCAAGGATGAATTTTTGATCAATACTACCCACGAGCTAAGAACTCCGCTCAGTGGCATTATTGGCATTACGGAATCTCTCCTAGAGGGGGTAGCCGGAGAAGTTACTCCCGAACAGGCGAAAAACCTTGCCCTAATTAACAGGAGTAGCTATCGGTTATCAGATTTGGTGAATGACATTCTGGATTTTTCTCAAATGCAGTTTCGCCGCTTGGAACTCCAACTCCAACCCGTAGCAGCCCAAGAAGTGACAGAGGTGGTGGTGACAGTCAGCAAGATTTTGCTTACCAACAAAGATGTAGAACTGGTGAATCGGCTTCCCCTGGATCTGCCCCCGGTAAAAGCCGACCCCGATCGCCTCCAACAGATTCTCTACAACTTGGTGGGCAATGCCATTAAATTTACCTCGAAGGGTTCGATCGAGATCACCGCTAGCCTGATTCCCCCATCCTCCCCTATTAACGGCTCCATCTCTTCCACCCTAGCTCCGCCCCTTTCTGTTTCTTCCCTAAACCTAACTTCAGAAAGCAATAATTTGGATACCTTACTGACGCTGCCTGCGCCCTCCCCAGAAAATCTGCCCTGCCCTCCCCAATACCAACAATCAATTCCCCTCTTGGCGATCACGGTTCGAGACACCGGCATGGGGATTCCCCAAAATCAACAGGAACAAATTTTTCAATCCTTTACCCAAGTCGATCTATCCTATTCTCGATCGACTCCCGGCTATGGTCTGGGTTTGAGTATTACCAAGCAGTTGGTAGAAATCCATGGGGGCAATATTTGGGTAGAATCCTCGATCGGTCAAGGAGCAGCTTTTACTTTTACCCTGCCCTTGGATCCCACTACTCAAGTCCCTCCACCTTCCCTGAAAACTTCTATCAAAACTCTCCTGAAGCGCCAAGTCTTACTCGATGATCAGTCAGACAAGAAAGCCGAATTACGACTACTCTCCAAACTCTCTCCCAACCCGCGTCAGCAGGGCACACCCCAGTACAAAATTTTAGTGGTGGACGATGATAGTGTGAATTTGCAGGTAATTAGTAATTATTTGCGTCAGTATGATTATGCGATCGCCCAAGCCCTGAACGGGAAAGAAGCCCTAGATATTATCTACAATGGTTTTACCCCAGACCTAATTCTCCTTGATGTGGTGATGCCAGAAATGTCTGGTTATGAACTGTGCCAACAGATCCGCCAGCAATTTCCCGCCGATGAACTGCCGATCATTATGCTCACGGGCAGGGGACAGGTTTCTGATCTGGTGGAAGGATTGAACCTTGGAGCCAATGACTACCTCACCAAACCGATTTCCAAAAATGAACTCCTCGCTCGGATCAGCACCCAACTTTACCTTTCTCAGCTAAACCTCGCCTACAGCCGTTTTGTCCCCCGGCAGTTCCTGCAACTCCTACAAAAAGATAGTATTCTTGATGTGCAGTTGGGAGATCAAGTCCAGAAGGAAATGTCCATTTTATTTGCCGATATCCGAGACTTTACCACTCTTTCTGAGCAGATGAGCTTGCCCGAAAACTTCAAGTTTATCAACTCCTACCTCAGCCGCATGGAGCCAGAAATCATTGCCAATCACGGCTTTATTGATAAGTACATCGGGGATGCGTTGATGGCGCTATTCAGTGGTTCAGCCCATGGTTCACCTAATACTTCAGCCAGTGGCTTGACTAGGGGTTCAGCCGATGATTCAACCAATGGCTCAAATAATGGCTCGGCAAATGGTGCAATTAATCAAGCAGCGATCGGCTCAACTAATAGCTCGGCGGACGATGCAGTCCGAGCCGGGATTTGTATGCTGGAAACCCTCAAGGAGTACAATCAGCACCGGGGAAATTCTGGCTATGCCCCGATTAAAATTGGC
>JAAUUE010000270.1 GCA_012031635.1 Coleofasciculaceae cyanobacterium SM2_1_6
CTTGGCAATGATTGCGATCGTGGGTGGCGGGTTGACTTATTCTATTTCAGGTAATATTTCGGGTAACATGTCATCTAAAGTTGACAAATAATCCTAAAATTTGATGGATTTTTTAATTTTTTTTCATAAAAACATTACTTAAACATTACCTAAAAACAATTACCTGAATGCACATAGCTTGGATTGGTAAAAAGTCCCCTTTTTGTGGCAACGTCACCTACAGTCGAGAAATCACCAACGCCTTGTTGGATCGAGGCTATCAAGTTAGTTTTTTTCACTTTGCCCCAGAAGAAGCAGATGAGCCGGAGACTTTTAACTCCCATGGGACTCAAGATGTCACCCTGCCCTGTTTGTACAAATCCCAAATTTATACGATTCCTACTTTTACTGCAAATAAGGTCTTGGAACGATCGCTACGGGAACTAAAGCCAGATATTGTCCATGCTTCCCTGACCCTTTCCCCCCTAGATTTCCTGCTGCCAGAAATTTGTCAAGAGCTAAAAATCCCCCTGGTGGCGACTTTTCACCCCCCCTTTGACGGCAAGCGCCGCAATCTGCAATCGGGAACCCAGCTTTTTACTTACCAACTTTATGCTCCCTTTTTAGCCAACTACGATCGAGTGATTATCTTTTCGCAACTCCAGAAAAATGTCTTGGTCAAGCTGGGGGTTCCTGCCGAAAAATTAGCGGTGATTCCTAACGGGGTCGATGTCCAGAAGTATTCCCCCGGAGCCTCCAACTTTAAACAAGAACTGGGGGTCGATCGCCTGTTTGTCTACCAAGGACGGATTGCCACAGAAAAAAATGTAGAATCTCTCCTGAAAGCTTGGAAACTTAGTAATATGGGTAGCGGAACCAAGCTCGTGATTGTCGGCAATGGGGCTTTGGTTCCGGCTCTGAAGCCCTTTTATGGGGAAGAAGAGGGGGTGATTTGGTTGGGTTTTGTGGCGGGGGACGATCGACGACGAGAAATTCTCCGGGCTGCGGATGTGTTTATTCTACCCTCTTATCTAGAAGGTTTATCCCTTTCTCTGTTGGAAGCCATGGCCTGTGGAGTTGCCTGTATTGCCACCGATGCCGGGGCTGATGGCGAGGTGCTAGAAAAAGGAGCCGGAGTTGTGATTAATACCCGGCGGGTGACTTCCCAGTTGCAAACTCTCTTACCTTTGTTCCGAGATCAGCCAGAACTCTGTGCTACCCTAGGACAAAAAGCGAGGGCAAGAGTGATTGAACGCTACACTTTGACCGGAAATATTGCCGCCCTAGAAAAGCTCTACACCCAAATGTGGGCTTCTTCCCAACTCCAGTTAGCCCGATCGTAGGGCAAATATTAATTAAAGATTGATTAAATCCCTGAGCGATCGTGTCATTTTACTAACCTCTAACAACTTCTTCGCTAGATGATTAACTCAACAAAGAATAAAAAGGGCAAAATGTACCTATTCCTCGCTGGGGTATTGGCAACTTATACCATGGCTTATGGGATTTTTCGGTTTGAAGTTTTTCATGCGGTTGAAAACTATCCGGACGGCAAGGGTGGGTTCCGCCAAGATTATATTGCCAAGAAAGACCAACAACCCTATCAAGGTTGGGAATATTATTTATTCTTTCCCGCCATTAAAACTGAGGAATTTCTATCCTATGTGTGGTATAACTCTGGCAGGTTTCTGCGTGATAGCTCCCATCACTGATGCTACCCATGTGGGTTTCACAATTACAGCACTTTTCTGGTTTGTGGATGACAGGCAAGGGGCTTAAGCCCCTTGTCCTATGGGAAAAGCGTGTCTTCATCTAGCTGAAAAACGCTGTAACTCCTGTGATTGCTTCATGATTATTCCGGCTAGAGAATATAAATATAGCAAAGACCGAGATGGTGAAGAAAGTTTAAGTTGCGAAACCCCCACAGCGCAGGATTTCGCAACTCTTATTTTGTCCTAGCTATATCTTTCTTTGCTGTTTCTTTGCTGTAATTTAAGGCAGATGAGCATGAGCTTTTAAGTTCTCTAGGGTGACGGACTGGAGGGCAACAGCATGGGTTGCAGCCAGAACTACGGGCGGGGCAACTCCAGCATCTAGGGCTGCCTGCCAGCGAGACACACACAAACACCAGCGATCGCCCGGTTGCAGTCCCGGAAACCCAAAGGCAGGCTGGGGAGTGCTGAGGTCATTGCCTTGGCTTTTGGTGAATTCTAAAAATTCGGCGGTCACTTCAGCGCAAACTACATGGAGTCCTCGATCGTCCACCCCCGTATTGCATTTGCCATCCCGATAAAACCCCGTCATCGGTGCGCCACAACAAATTTCTAATTCTCCACCCAAAACATTTTTGCTTCTAACATTTTTGCTGTATTTCTGAGATTATTCTCTATTATCTTAAACAATTCCTTGGGCTAATAGCTCAGCGTAGGGAGAACGGTGGAGGTGAGCCTTATCTACGGAACCAAATAGTTGCAACTTCTCAGTAATTACTGCCATCATCGCCTCGATCGCCTCTTCCATAGGTTCCAACAAATCTTGGGGTGTCTGCTCACAAAAACCAGTTTTTAGGGAAGCCATAAAAGCTAAGCGAATCTCTGTATTGACGTTAAATTTGGCGACCCCTAGCTCGATCGACTTGCTCACCATGGCTGGCGGCAGACCAGAGGCTCCGTGGAGGACGAGGGGAATGGAAATTAACTCCCGAATTTTTGCTAAGCGAGGGAAATCTAAGCGGGGTTCGCTCTTGTATTCCCCGTGGACATTGCCGATCGTCACCGCCAGAAAATCTACCCCCGTGGCGGCAACAAATTCCACTGCTTCTTTGGGATCCGTCATTTTTGCTTCCTTTTCGCTAATGGTTAAACCATCCTCTGTACCGCTAATCCTGCCAATTTCTGCCTCCACCGTTGCGCCTTGGGCATGGGCGAGCCTTGTCATTTTTCTCGTAAACTCCAAATTATCGGCATAACTCATGGGTGAACCATCCGCCATGATCGATCGCACCCCGGCGCTTAGGGACTCTTGAATGTCCTTGGGGTTGGTACTGTGGTCAAGATGTACCGCCATGGGAACTGGGGTCGATCGAGCCGCCTCTAAGCATAGGGCAACTAGGGGTAAACCACCGTAGATCAAAGCCGTGGGATGAATCTGGAGCATCGCAGGACTTTGGCATTTCTCTGCTGCCCGGATCACCGCTTGCACGCCCTCTAGGTTATACACATTAAATCCGCCCACCGCATACATATTGCGCCTTGCCGTCTCTAGTAATTCCTGCGTGGAACTGAGCATTGATCAATCTCCCTACTGATCCTGTTTAATTTTTAGTCCCCGGCTCTAGCACCACCTTCGGCCCTAACACCACTAACTCTGGGTTTAACTCCTCTGGTTCCCTCAAGGGATTACCCAAAACTTGACTAATGCCTAATAAATTACCATCCTCTCCGGCGATCCGGATAAATTCTCCAGATAAATTAATGATGGGAGCATGGGGAATTTTTTGTCCCTGAGTCCAGCGTTTGGCAAGGGGGGCGGGCAGGATAACTTGGGGGAGATGGCGGAGGGCAATTTGAGGGGAAATGGGCTGCCATGTTGTTAATTGTGTCTCTGGTTGTTTTTCAAGGAGAGTTGCTAATTGGTCGAGGGTGATACTGGTATCTAAGCTAAAACCAGCACTACGAGTCCGGGTTAGAGCCGCAAGAGTGCCGCCAGTCCCCAGCACTGCCCCCAAATCTCTGGCGATCGAACGAATATAAGTCCCGGCTCCACAGGCAATTTCCACATCTAATTCGGGAAACTCCCCCGATCGCCAAGCCAGGATTTTGATCTCAAAAATTTCTACTTGCCGTACGGGAATATCTACATCAATATTCGATCGAGCCAGATCGTACAGTCTTTTTCCTGCTACTTGAATTGCACTGTATTTAGGCGGAATTTGGTCGATCTTGCCGTGGAATTGTAATAACGCTTGGCTAATGGTCGCAGGATCTAGCAGGGTAGAATCAACGGGATTTCTAGAGATCACTTCCCCCGCTAGATCATCGGTGGTGGTAGTCATGCCTAGCTTGATCGTGCCGTGATACGCCTTATCCGGGGGCAGAAATTGCAATAACCTTGTAGCTCTCCCTAGGGCGATGGGCAGCACTCCCGTCGCATCAGGATCAAGGGTTCCCCCGTGTCCCACCTGTTTCAGGTGCAGGAGCCGCCGGACTTTTGCCACACAATCATGGGAAGTAAAGCCCGGAGATTTATTTAGGTTTAGAAACCCCAACATAATATTTAATTATTCCTTTAGTTATGAACCATTTAAGCTGGTTCTACTAACAGTGTAATCCCCTGCCTGCCCACTACATAACAAATTGTCCCTTCTTCTAGGGTCATGGATAGTAGGCACACCGCCTTCCACCAACTCCCCCCGCCAATAAACTTGACCAGAACGCTGGGGCTGAATCACTTCCTCTACTCTAGCCTCTATACTAAAATCTATAAACATGAGTGATAACCTCCAAGAACACGGGTAATTTGCACACCAAATTTAGGCTTATAATTAATCATATTTTGGGAAGTGATAAAATATCACAAAATACATCATTAGATAGTTTTACAGCCCAGTATAAATGTTATTCTGTTGGTAGGTGATAAATTATGCAAAAAATATTCTCAAAATATCTCAAAATATCTCAAAAATACTTTAAAAAAGTAACCGCCCCCAGCAATCTAATCAGTCTGGAATACCTAGAAAAGCTAGAGTCCTTGATTAAATCAACTGGGAGCGATCGCCTCACCTACTTGAGCTTAGTAGGGTGGAGGAACTTGGTTACGATGATCTGTTTCACATCTATCAGTACACTGTGAAGGAGTTCCTTGGGCAGCAACAGAGATGCTAAAGCTGCTAGAGAGCAACAAAATTGCCAGTAGCAGTTGCACTTTTGAGAGTCTTGACATATGATTTAACTATTGTGATTTTTGTTGTTTCTTCGGAGACAGCATTTTTTTTGAGTTAATACTGCTCACTACTGCAAACTGCAATCATCATCATCTCGACAGTAAATGGTGTGATTGCCTGCTTACTTAAATAATTCGATTTTGTCCTAGGTATTTATGCAAAATCTTCGTAAGATACCTAAAGATAAAAACCGACGATCGAGACCAGCATTTTTAGACATGTGGTAAGTCTTGGTGGCTCACCTCCTAAATAGTTTGGGTTAGGCATTTAACAAATTTGGATAGAAATAACCTGTCCCAGTTTTGCGTTAAGTGTCTGGTTTTGTCGTGGGCAGAAAAGGTTGTTAAACACGGAGTTAAGGATTTTGATCAAGATTCTTCAAAACTCATACCCAGAAGCACTTTAGAAAAATAAGGATTTAAGCTGGGCGTTTCTTAAGTTCCTTAACTTCCTTAAAGTCGGCAAAAGATTAGGATTTTCGGCAATCTTGGGCTAAAATTTGAGCTAAATTCAGCTTTGTGCTCAAGTGAAACTAAAGGAATCCATGACCTCATCCCCTGCCAAGCGCGATCGTGGTCGCCTGTTGACTGACCAAGGACGAAGGAAAATCTATGAGGCGATTTACAAGAGATTTCCTGATGGACATACTATCCAAGCGATCGCTAACCTTGCTGACCCGGCGGTCTGTCCCCAGCTAAGACAAGCCCTGTCTGTGGATACGGTTTCTAAGATATTGAACCAGAGGGGCGGGGCTGACCTAGTTAAAATCAAGAGCCTTTTTGTTGCTTTGGGGTTAGAGCTAGATGAGAGTGATCATATGTCCGCTAGGGCTGATCAAGGGTTAAATAATCTGGGATTAGGTGATAACCACAGAGAGCCGATCGCTTCCTCTCCAGAGTCGCCTCCAATCACTCCTCCATTCAATCCTGCTAACCCTAAATCCCCGGAGTTCCAGAAGGGGCTATGGATCCCGAATCTGCGCTGTCGTCAAATTTGGGGCAGGGATGATTTTAGTGAAAAGCTATTAAGCCGCCTCCATGATTCCCAAGAATCAATCCTCTCCTTGTGCGGCAGTGCTGGTTATGGAAAAACTGAAGTGGCTTGCAAAGTGGCGAGGGCAGCGATCGAGCAGGGGCTATTTGCAGATGTGTTGTGGGTAAAAGCTAGAGATACGGAATTTGTGGATGGCTCGATTAGTCAACCAGAACGAGAGGCGGCAGTGAGTTGGCAACAGGTGAGCCAAGAACTTGCCCATCAACTCCAGGGCTGTTCTACGGAACGATTGCATCAATTTATGAAGGCAGAAAAAAGGTTATTGTTTTAGATAATGCCGAAACTGCCCAGCTAGAGGAGATTTTGCCCAAGCTAAATGCCATGCTCAACCCCAGTCGGTTATTGCTCACAAGCCG
>JAAUUE010000271.1 GCA_012031635.1 Coleofasciculaceae cyanobacterium SM2_1_6
TTATTAAAGTCTGCTGAGTTTTTTGTACTGCTACGATATCTCAAGACGAGTTTTTTGATTTTTTTGTTAAGTCTAATCCCCCAGCACTCCAATAGACTGAATGGTGATCATGGTCTCTGTAGTCCTTCCTCGCCCCATACTTCCCCGTTCTAAAAAGCTGATCAAATTAGTGAAATCTTGAGGGCAGACTTGCGCGTAGCCTTGATTTATAAACTTGTTCGTAGATTTGCCGACAAGCACCGAGATGTAGAATCAATACCAATATAACCATCCAAATTAGAAAACACCCAAATTAAAACCTAAATTAAAATAATGCCATAAAATTATCCCCTCTTGACAATAAACAAACGTTCATTTATTTTAGAAGGGTGAGACACAAAGACGACAAAAAAATCAAGCAATTTGTGATGCAGCGATCGAGTTGATTACTGTTCATGGCTTTGCGGAGACTTCGATGTCGAAAATTGCTAAAGCCGCCAAGGTTTCCCCCGCAACGATATATGTCTATTTTGAAAATAAAGAAGCCCTTCTCAACAAAACATATTTGTTCGTGAAGCAGGAAATGGGGGCAGAAATTTTGAAAGGTTTAAACCAAAACCTGTCGCTGGAGAAAGCCTTTGAACTGATCTGGCAGAACTATTATCAATATGCGATGAACAACCCGGTTAGGTTTGCTTTTACTGAGCAGTTCGCTAATTCTCCCATGGTCGATCGCCTCTGTAAAGAAGAAAGTTCGAGCTATTTCCAGCCCCTACTAGATTTGTTCGATCGAGGGAAAAAGGAGAAAGTTTTTAAGGATATTTCCTTGGAAGTTTTCACTGCTTTTACCTTTGCTCCATTGACAGGTTTGATCAAAAGACATCTCAGTGGCGAGGTTGTTTTGGATGAAAAAATGCTCAAAGCTATCTCGAAAATTGCTTGGGATGCCGTCACCAATTAATTCTTTTTTTAGAGATTAATTAAATGAATGTTCGATTAATTAGACATAAATAAACTAAGGGAGCAAACAAAATGAAAAATCCACAATGGAATGCCGAAAATATCCCGAGTCAAGACGGAAGAGTCGCCATTGTCACTGGTTCGAGCAGTGGTCTTGGTTATGAAACAGCAAGGGTTTTAGCCAATAAACAAGCAGAGGTGATCCTTGCAGTCCGGAATTTAGACAAAGGAAACAAAGCCTTGGCAAAAATTCTCCAACAGAATCCAGATGCTAAGGTGAAGGTGCTAGAACTTGATCTTGCCAATTTAGCCTCGGTGAAAAGTTTTGCTGCCAACTTCAAGGCAAATTATGCCCAGTTGGATTTATTAATTAATAATGCCGGGGTAATGGTTCCGCCCTATACCAAGACTGTGGATGGTTTTGAATTGCAGTTTGGCACAAATCATCTGGGACATTTTGCTTTGACGGGGCAGCTTTTGCCACTGGTGCTTAGTACTGGAGACTCCCGCATTGTCAATGTGTCCAGTGCTGCTCATACCATGGGCAATATAGATTTTGATGATTTGTCTTGGCAGAAGAGACGCTATGCCAAATGGAAAGCCTACGGCGATAGCAAACTGGCGAACCTTTATTTTACCTACGAACTCGATCGCCAACTAAAAGCCCACGGTTTGACTACCCTTGTCACTGCCTCTCATCCCGGCTGGACAGCTACCGAATTACAAAGAACCTCCAGCTTGATCGCATTTCTTAACGGCTTTTTTGCCCAAGACATTACCATGGGAGCCTTACCAACCCTGCGGGCAGCCATCGAACCCGGCTTAAACGGCTCAGAATACTTTGGTCCTCAGGGATTCATGGAAGTACGGGGCTATCCAATCAAAGTCAAATCAAACGAGTTATCCCAAGACCAAGCGATCGCCAAAAAACTCTGGTCAGTCTCCGAAAAATTAACCGATGTGAAATTTGAATTTAATCCATAAAAATCCATAAAGTCTCAGGTGCTTTTATTCCTCCGTTTCCAGTCCCACATCTTCGTAGAGGAGTTCGATCGGGAATGCAAATTCAATACTTGATAGAGTAATGGTATCTCCCGCCGTGTAGGGATAGTAAAGCCACATTCTACCTTCACCCCGATAGTAACGCTCAACATACATTTTTTCAGAATCAATCAAGAGATACTCTTGCAAACTCGGCATTGTTAGATAATGCCTGAACTTTTCTCCCCTATCTCGATTGCTGGTACTAGGAGACAGAACTTCTACAATTAATCGGGGATTTTGAATAAACTTATGAGCCTTGAGGTCTTGAGGATCGCAACTCACGAGCAGATCGGGATAAAAATATGGACCGTTAGAAGTAGCTTGGACTTTTACGTCTGATACATTAACTCGACAACTCCGAGGACGGAGATAAGGGCGTAACGCAGTGTAAAGATTTAGAGCAATATCATTGTGGGGAATTGTGCCACCAGTCATGGCAAAGACTTCGCCGTCGATATATTCATAGCGCAGCTCTTGGTCAAGTTCCCATGCGAGATATTCCTCTACGGTCATTTTGGGTGGTTGCGGGGAAATAGCTACCATAGTTAGATTTTTTTTGAAAGTTAAGTTTTAAAGATTAAGTTTTGAAAATTAGGCGAGGTGCATGGTGCATTCAAAAATGAGTTTTTGATTAATCGTAGCGTAGGGCTGGAGTTCTAGGGCTTGGCGAAAGGCCCCGATCGCTGCCCCGTAGGCTCCCAGAGCCGCATGACACAGCCCCAGACCATGAAAAGCCCCGAAGTGGTAAGGATTGAGGCTGACCACCATTGACAGTCTTCTAGGGATTTTTGATATTTTCCTTGGCTGTAGTAAAGAATGGCTCTCCGGTTCCAAGCTTCCGCAAAATCTGGCTGGTCTTCAATTAAGTTTGTCAACAAAGATTCCGCCGCCTTGGGATCACCCGCTTCGAGCAGGGTTTGGGCTTGTTGGAGTAGCTCCATGCCGTAGGCTCCTTTTTGGTGGAACCAGAGCCGCCACAGAGCTACGGTAGCTCGATGGCGGATATTTTCATCGGCGTTTTTCAGGTCTGCTAACAACAAATTAATTTGCGACATGATTTCAAGAAGCTAGGTGAGAGGAATTGGAGATGAGACTTTAGATAAAATTTCAGAGAGATGAGGGTTTAGACGTTCAGAGTTTAGGGGCAAAATTAAGGATGGAGAATCTGCTGGAACCATTGCTCTAGACGATCGCCCTGAGCCGCCAGAGAATAGGTTTGTTCTACCTGCTGTCTACAAGCATAACGATCTAATTGCTCTACTTGATTAATTGCGATGACTAATTCCGAAACTTGATCTGGAGTCGTCAAAAATCCCGTTTTCCCGTGGTCAACAATTTCTGTTAAGCCGCCCCGGGCATAGGCAATCACCGGCACACCACAGGCCATCGCCTCGATCGCCACATTCCCGAACGCTTCGATCCATCGAGGCGTAACCAACAGGGCAAGGGACTGACGCAATTCTTTTTGCAGTTCGTGAGTACTGAGAAATCCCTGATACTGCACAATCTCTGGAGGGTATTTTGCTTGAATTTTCTGCCAATAATCTTGATCTTGGAGCATCCCCATAATTTTTAGGGGGATTTGGACGATCGCCGCCGCCGCCACGGCATCTTCTAGGGCTTTCTCTGGGGAAATTCGTCCCACCCAAGCCAATTGATTTTTCGGTGTCGGGCAGAAATCATACAAAGAAATATCAATCCCATTACCCACCTTGGGACAGGTTGCTGCTAAATCCTCCAGATCAAAGGTTGCCGCTTGAGCTTGAGTATGAAAAGCCACTGTCGCTGGAAACTGGCGAGCGGTGGAGATAATTATTTGATCCATCGCTGCTGAGAGGGAACCCATACTCACCAGATGCGCTACGGGGCAAGCTAAAAAGGGTGTGAGATAGAACGGGAGCCAATCGTAGGCAAAATTTACCACAAGGTCGTACTGTTGGTGGGTCGATCGCACATATTCCCACATATTCGCCAATACCGAATTTAAGGGCAGATTAATCGTAGTCGGAGCCTCTTGAGTTTGGGCACTAGTTTGTAAGTTACCGGGAATTTCTACTAAGTTTACTCCCGCCACTACGGAATCTGCCGGAGCGACGATCGTCACCCCATGCCCCCGCCGTCTCAACTCCTGCGCTGCATTCGCCAAAGTCAGTTCCACACCCCCAGCGATCCCTGAACCCAAAGCCCCCACAGGACTAGAAACAAACAGCAGTTGCATTTTTAGAAATTATTAGGGCTGGTAAATATTTGCCTTAATTCCCTTCTGGCTCAACTCTTGGACTAGAGCTTTTGCCTCATTTTCCACCAAGAAGGCTCCCAACTGGATCCGGGTACCTTGACCGGGAACCTCTGCTAGGTAGGCTTCAGGAATAATTGTCCGGGCTTGGGTTAGGGCTTGATCGTTCTCGTAGGGAGCCGTTACATAGAAATAGGTATCTCGGCGGCGATTAGACGGACTAGCCGCAGGGGAAGGGCTAGGCACAGAACTTGTAGCCGGACTAGGGGAAGCACTAAATATCGGGCTAGGAGGCGTGGCGAGGGGAGTGGCAACCGGGGGAATCCCTAACTGTCCGGCAAGGTCTGGAACACCGCTAATAATGGCTGGGTTAGCCCGATTTGGGGTGGTGGCGGCTGGACTAGGAGAGGTGGTGGCAATGGGCGAAGGTTGGGGATTTTCACTGGGCTTGAGATCGGCTATGCGATTGCGATCGAGACTATCCAGTTCATTGTCTGCCAAGTTGGGGCTAAGCACTGGAGAACTAGGACGGGGATCAGGATTTGTCGTCGCTAGAGAGTTGGGAGAAGTTTGCACTACCGAGGGAGCCACCCCGGGAAAGAGTCGATTTAAGCCCAGTCTCTGGGCGATCGCTGGATTCAGCAATAAATAACCAAGGCTGGCACTAGAGAGCAATAATAACAGCATAGAACCCACCCCCAAGGGTGTTAGCAAATGATCGGCCAAGGTAGCTACCTCAGTCTCGTCCTCCCCGTCTCCTGCTGATTCTGCCGTGCCTTGCTGCCCCGATTCTGTCAAGCTCTTGAGCAACTGTTCTGAGGATTCTAAATAGTTTTCTGGAGGAATTTCTCCGTCCTGAGCCTTGGAGGTAAATTGAGAATTTTGGGAACTTGCCGATCTAGAGAGGAGTTTTGCTTCGGTGACGATCGACTCTGGCAGAGCCTTAGCGGCGGTTTCTTCGAGGGGCAATTCTAGGGGTGTGCCTTGGGGTGGAAAATCTAGCTGAACAACTTCTAGGGGGAGCGGTGTAGGTTTTTGACCAATCCGACTAGCAGACATCACGGGCTGCACCTTCCTCTGTTTCCTGTAGCGGGCTAACTCTTCTTCGATCTGGACATCCAGACTGCCTAGGGCTGCCTTGAGAGTGGGATGAATAGTCGGTAATTTGGGGGAAGTGTGGTTAGTTTTGGGCATACTTCGCTGGGGTGAATGGCTAATATTAAGATTATTAGATCCTAGAAAATAAATACTAGAGAAAACTGCTGCAAACCGGAGCCATGTTTAAACCCCTTCATCATATCTTAGATGTTATCGAAAATCAGCCCGGCTGGTTAACTCAACAGCAGTTCCGCCTCATTCTCCGGCTGTGGGCAGAAGTTGTGGGGGAAACCGTGGCAGATCATACTCGACCGACGGGACTCGATCGACAGGTTCTCTGGGTGGCAACTTCTAGCCCTGTGTGGGCGCAGGAACTCGGCTATAAGCGGCACATGATCCTCCGCAAACTCAGCCACCTGTTGACCCAAAAGTTCGGTACTCCCGCCCAAGTCGCCTTAACCGATATCAAGTTTTCCCCCAAATATTGGCAGCATCCCAACTTCAGCACCAAAAATCCAGAGCCAAGTTTAGCGCAGCATCCCAGCTATCTGCCGCCCCTGCCAGAAAGCTCAGATTTATTAATAGGCTCCCTCACCGACTTAGCCCAAAATTCATCCCTCAGCTTGTCCCCAGATTTGCTCCCAGATTCTCGCCATCATTCCCCGCCAGTTCCTGAAAAGAGACTTTCTCAATCTTGGTGGCAAAAAATTCAAGCTCGATCGACCCATTTGCCCCTCTGTCCCCAATGTCAATGCCCGACCCCACCGGGAGAGCTCGATCGTTGGCAATGTTGTTCCCTCTGCGCCACAAAAAAATGGACTTATTAAGCTATGGCAGTCCTAAATGATTTCACTCGCCGGCGGCGGGTGGAATCACCTACCAGAAGCAATCCAATAGACCTCATTGTGCGAATAAGGAAAAAACCCCTCATCCCCCAGCCCCTTCTCCCTAGGGAGAAGGGGAGTAAGAGGAAAGTCCCTCTCCCTAGGGAGAGGGATTTA
>JAAUUE010000272.1 GCA_012031635.1 Coleofasciculaceae cyanobacterium SM2_1_6
CAGAGCTTGGAGATAGTTGGCTTCCCGCAGCGCTCGACAGCCCATAATTCGCTCTTTTTTCTTGGGGATCCGTGAGCATCCGCCGGAGAATATCCGTGGCTTTGGACTTTTGGGGCGGGGTTCCCCAGCGCAACATCAGGGCTGCTGCCGTCGCTCGAATGGTTGAGGGTTGGCTAGGTTCGAGGTAGGGAGTCAGGGTATTAGGATTGGGGTCGGGTTGAGTCAGCCAGAGATAGCGGAGAGCCAAAGCCAGAACTTCGGGGGGTAAGGGGCGATCGAGCTTTTGATCAGGCTTTTGATCAGGCTTTTGATTATGCTTTTGATCAGGGGGACGGCTATTTTCTTGATCGATCAGTTCCCGGACTTGGGGGAAATAACCGGCGGGATAGCGGAGCATGGCTTCTAGGCTCTGGTATTGCAATCTTGGGGGCAGCTTGGGCAAGAGGGGAGCTAAGACATCACCTACGCCAGTGGGATCAATTTGACAAAGAAGTTGAATGCAGGAGCGGTGATCCCGTTCATTATTGGGTTGTTCCAAAGCTTGGAGAATTGCTTTTTTCCAGGCCCGCAAATCCACATTAGAAGTGCTTAACCTGCCCTGCTCGGCACTTTGAACCAAAAGATTCACGTAGGTCGATCGCATCCGCCATGTTGCATACAGCCAGACCAGACTTGCAAAAACCAAACCCAGTAATAGTAGGTAAAATTCTCCCTGCACCCCCATCTGTTCTAGCAACAGATTACTACCCCACAGAGCAATCCCTGTCACCCCCATCGCCACAGGCTGGACAATTCCCTGAACCCGTGCTTGGTAGCGGTTCCGCATTCCCTCTGGCAGGGGCTGAAATAGGGTCGGTTCAATGCCTGCCAAGATTGTGTAGCGAAAGATCTCATCAAGAATTTTAATAATAATTACGCCGCTCAAGCTGCCAATTAACCCAGTCAAGGTGAAGACACTTGCCAAGAGCAAAGAACCGGGCAGCAGCATGGCAGCAATGAAGACCCCCAACTTATCAATGAGGCGACTAGAGACAAACCACTGCACCAACAGCTCAAATAGCCCAATGAACCCGCTCAAGATTGCTAAAAAGCTGGCGATCGAACTGACATCCAAATTCAGGGATTCCACCTGTTGCAGGTACAGAAATTCCACCAATAGCAAAATCACCTGCACAAGGGTAAAAAATACCAATAGAGGCAAAACATAACCCCGGAGTTCTTGGGTCGATCGCCAGCCCTTGTGATACTTGGCATCCCCCACCGTCACCCGTCCCCGCGCCACGGCTGGAAAGAAGTTTTGGTAATAGCGGCAGAGATAAAACATGATCCCCGCCCCCACCAGCAGGATCACCCCAGACAAAAACATGACATTCTTGATCCCCACCGCCCCAATTACCAGAGGCAGCGAGAATCCTGATAGTAATTCTGCTACTAATACACCACTAGCAATCAGGGGATAGGTGCGTTTGATTTCCCGGATATTAAATAGCTGGTTGGCGGCGATCGAGGTATTCAAGCTCTTGAGAATATCCGTCACATCTACCCAGAGCCGGAGCATGAACACCGTCACCAACAAAAATATCCCCGTGGTGCCTAAGCCCAGCCAAAACAAAAACATCGGCAACGCCATAAACAGAGAGATGAACAACAGTAACCGCCGCATGGGTAACTGCTTCTCTAGCCAAGAATAAAATAGCCCCAAACCACTACTCAGCAAGGCACTAGCCACGTAGATGATCGGCAACCAGTTAGTACCGTATTTAGTTAAGAACAGCGCCAAGGTCGTATTTTCTAGCCACAATAGCCCGATCGAGGTAGTGGCATAGAGGGCAAACATCAAGCCAGTCCGCTCCACCTCTTCCGGGCGGATATTCAGAGACTGGAGTATTCCTGCTCCCCATCTACCCCCGACACTATACTGCACTATACCTTGCCCCCCAATCGTCAGGTCTGCCCAAATATGCTTAGGTATTCGACAATTTACCAGATTTCTGCCTTCGAGCGCCTAACCATACCCAAACTATTACAAGACTTATTTCACAGTCTTGGGAGAAAGGAGCATCATCATATTTCTGCCTTCTTTTTTCGGAGCCTGCTGCAATTCCGCAAAATCTTGTAAATCTCCAGCCATTTTCTTGAGTAGCTCCTCCGCCAAATCACTATGCTGGATTTCTCTTCCCCGGAAAGTAATGGTAGCCTTGACTTTATCTCCGGACTCTAGGAATCGTTTTGCCTGATTCACCCGGACTTGATAATCGTGTTCTTCAATTTTGTAGCGCATCTTCACCTCTTTGACATCGGCGGTGTGCTGCTTTTTCTTGGCTTCTCGGGCTTTCTTTTCTTGTTCAAATTTGTATTTGCCGTAGTCCATGATGCGGCACACAGGCGGATCAGCCTTGTCACTCACTAAGACTAGATCAAGTTCTTGTTCTTCGGCAATGCGGATCGCCTCTTGGGGGGTAATCACGCCTAGTTGTCCGCCGTCACTGTCGATGACACGAATTTTGGGAAAGCGGATGCGTTCATTAATCTGGGGCAGATCCCGTTGTCGCTTTTTGTCAAATACAGGGGTGGGTTTGTTGCTCAAGGTCAAAAATTCTTGGTTAGGTAAATATTTTTTTAGGTTTACACACTACTTTAAATCATAGTAGTTGCATTCTATTGTAATCGTAATCACGGAAAATCCAGCAATCTTCTAGCGATCTTTAAACATCTCGATCGAATCCTTGACCGAATCTCTGATGATTTTGATCTTGTTTCAGAAAAGGCTCTATGTACAATAATCTTGAGTAGGGGAAAGATTGGCTCGATCGTGAATATATAGTGAATAGTTTATAGATAACATAGAGGTAAAAAATGGATCCGATTACCACAACTTTTGTGACGGCGTTGGCAGTTCCTGTCTCCAAGGATATAATCACCGATGGTTATAAGGCTCTCAAAGCTGCGCTCAAGAAGAAATTTGGGGAGGGTAGTGATGTTGTGGATGCAGTGGAAAAGCTAGAGAAAAAGCCAGACTCGGAGGCTAGGAAAGCCGCAGTTCAAGAAGAGGTGGCAACTGCCAAGGTTAGTGAGGATCCAGAGATTATTAAACTAGCAGAAGAATTGCTGAAGCAGATAGTAGTTGAGGAGCCAGCTATTGCAAGTAAGTATAATATTAAGTTTGGAGGGGAAGTCAAGGGGGCGCAAGTGGGCGATCGCAACACTCAAACAAATACCTTTAGCTAAAAATTCCCAATCATAATCCCCAATTCTTTAGAGGTTCTTAATGAATCAGGAAACTTCTGAGTACGATCCCATTTTTCAAAAGGAAGTCAGAGGTGTGGTGATTGGTGAAAGAAATACTGAACATCTAGAACTACGCAATTATAAAATCTCAGGTTATTGGGATGAACAAGATAAATTTCATGAAGAAATTATTTTGCCTCGTTCTCTGTCAGCCGAATTGGTCAATAGTTCCCTGGGTATTGCCGACAAAAAGCGATGGATTCAACTAAAATTCATTCTCAAAGCTGAGGCGATCGCTACAGGAAATTTACCTAGCAATAATTATCTGGATCAACTTGGTGAACTAACTATAACCTATGACGAAGATTTACAATTTATAGATGAGCATTGGTATATAAATTGTTGAATAAAGGCAAAATCTTTACTACTAGCCAGAAAAATTTCTCTCAATGTTCCGGGAGCGTTTTCACTAAAAGTAGAGGGATTCTTGACACTCTAATCTTTTTCGGTTTCGAGGATATCATCAGAAAAATCTTCATCTAACTCATCTTCATCTAACTCATCTTGAGTATCTATTAATACCGAAGAATGTGTATCAGCATCTAACTCTTCATCTTGTTCAGCATTGGCTGCTACTAGCGATCGCTCATAGCTCAACTGATTGAGGAGATTTACCATCTTGGTTCCCCGCTCGAGGGAAAGGTCGTGGAGAAAAGAAATTTCTGGAGTCCGCCGGAGGCGCATTCTTCTGCCTAGTTCACTGCGGACATAACCCTTGGCTGAGGCAAGCCCTTCTAGGGTGGTGGCTTTTGCTTCTTCAGAACCGTAGATACTCACAAAAATTTTAGCGTGCTGCAAATCTCCTGAGACAATCACCTCTGTCACACTGACCATGCCTGTGCCGACTCGATCGTCCTTGATGTCTTGCATCAACATCTGACTAATTTCCCGCTTAATACTAGCCGCCACACGGGACACACGACGATCTGTAGCCATAACTTTTTACCTAAAACTAACCTAAAAATTAACTTACAAACTAATCTAAACTGGAGATAAACCCAACATAGCCCGGAGAGTAAAGCTGATAAACAAAGCTCCGCCGATGAAAAATCCGATCAGGGCGATCGCTGTCACTGGTTTTTGGAACAAGGGTTTGAGCCACTCGAATAAAGCAAAAAATATCCCTAGGGTAAAGGTAATAAAATAGCGGGGATAACGAGATACATTATTAAAAAATTCTTGCATAGCCTTAGATTCACAATAAATTTACAATAAATTCACAATCGATTTCTCAAATAACTTCTAACCAAACTCATAACCGAACTAATGATAACATTTCAATCATGACCACTAAGCACGATCGCCAATATTTCATCCCCAATCCGCAATTTCTGAATTAATTTCTAAGATTTCCCCATAAATTTTTCAATAATCAATTCCTAAAATCCAAACCCCAAATCTAAAACCCAAATCTAAGGTAATCCTATGGTTCCCCTCAAGGATGAAAACCCCATCCAGATCACACCCTACGTCACCTATGCCCTGATTATCATTAATCTACTGGTGTTTGGTTATGAACTCACCCTCAGCCCGGCAGAGTTGCAGGGATTTCTCCAAGTCTTTGCCATCATCCCCAGGGAATTGACCCTAAATTTGCAAGGTGTGGCTATTAACCAGCCCGTCCCCGAATTACTGACCCTGATCACCAGCCAGTTTCTCCATGCGGGATTTGCCCATGTGGGCTTTAATATGTGGTTTCTGTGGATTTTTGGCAACAATATTGAAGAAGAGTTGGGCGGCTTTAAGTATCTAGTTTTCTATCTCCTCTGTGGAGTTTTAGCTGGGTTTACGCAATGGTTTTTCTCGGCTCAATCAGTAATTCCTTCCTTGGGGGCAAGTGGGGCGATCGCCGGAGTTTTGGGAGCCTACGTCCTCAAATTTCCCAAAGCGGTAATTGTCACCTTTGTGCCGATCGGCATATTTCCCTTTTTCCCAAGGATTCCCGCCATTTTCTTTCTTGGCTTCTGGTTCGTCCAGCAACTATTTAGTGGCTTTGCAATGCTAGAAACCACTGCCCACGTAGGCATGGAAGAGGGAGGTGTAGCTTACTGGGCGCACGCTGGCGGGTTTGTTTACGGGGCAATTTTTGGTCCTTTGCTGGGCTTATTCAATGATGATTAAATACTAACTAAATTGTCTCAGGGGCAGCTAAAATTTAGATGAAAGCTACAAATTTACAGCATTTTTCAGTTAGATAAAAATGCGCTTCCTCCATATAAACCCATATAAAAAGGGCTTAAACCCTTGGCAAGTCATCCACAAACCAGAAAAGTGCTGTAAGTTCAATTATGCTATCAAATCAAACACTCTAGGCAATTCTAAAAATTACAGTCATCTCAAAAATGCAAATTGTTTATCAAAAAGTTGATCTCCACAAAGCTAAAAGTGATTTCACCTATTGGCAGAGTCAGTCTTATCAAGATCGACTTGCCTGCCTAGAACAAATTCGTCAGGAGTTTCATCAATGGAAATACGGTGCTGAATCAAGACTTCAAAGAGTTTATACAATCCTTAAACGATAATCAGGTTCGATACTTGATAATTGGTGGTTATGCAGTTGCTTTTCATGGATATCCTCGTTATACAAAAGATATTGATATTTGGATTGAAATAAGTTTAGATAATGCTGAAAATATCGTTAAAGCACTAGAACAGTTTGGCTTTGGTTCCCTAGAGTTAAAGCCTAATGACTTTCTTATTACCGATCAAGTTGTTCAGCTAGGGTATCCTCCTAACCGGATAGACCTGATTACAAGTCCTGATGGCGTGGATTTTGAGGAATGCTACAAATCAAAAATAGAAGTTATAGTTGATGACATAAATCTCAATTTCATTGATCTAGAGAACCTCAAAAAAAATAAAAGAGCTTCAGGAAGGTTGCAAGATTTAGCGGATATAGAAAACTTGTCTTAGATAATTGCTTGATCAAAATTAGATAGTTAAAACTGCCAGTTAATATTTTGGGGAGAATGGCTTTTGGTAACATACCGTGGACTCCCTTTTGGGGGGCATTGACGACTTGG
>JAAUUE010000273.1 GCA_012031635.1 Coleofasciculaceae cyanobacterium SM2_1_6
TTTTCTTCTTTACTCCTGTACCTCCCCTTACCTCCTCTACCTCCTTCCCTCTTACCTCCCCTTACCTCCCTCTACCTCCTTCCCCCCCATCTACCCCTCCATGAAAATTGTCCTCGAAAATATTCACAAGTCCTATGGCAAGCGATCGATCGTGAATCGGGTGCATTTGTCTGTGGCGCAGGGAGAAATTGTGGGCTTGTTGGGACCTAATGGAGCGGGGAAAACGACAACTTTTTATATTGCCACGGGGTTGGAGCGCCCAAATCAAGGGAAGGTATGGCTAGATGAGATGGATATTACGGAGCTTTCCATCAATCAACGATCGCACCTCGGTATTGGCTATCTAACTCAGGAGCCGAGCATCTTTCGGAATCTGACGGTACAGGAAAATATTATGGTATCCCTGCAACAAACTGGAGTTCCACGAGAAAAGTGGCGATCGAGGTTACAATTTTTATTACAGGAATTTCGCCTCGAAAAAGTAGCAAAAACCAAGGGAAATCAGGTGTCTGGTGGGGAGCGGCGCAGGACGGAACTGGCGAGAGCTTTAGCGGTGGGGGAGTATGGTCCGAAATTTATGCTGCTAGATGAACCCTTTGCCGGGGTTGACCCGATCGCTGTTTCGGAGATTCAAAAAATCGTTGCTGCCCTCCGAGATCAACAGGTGGGTATCCTGATCACTGACCACAACGTCCGGGAAACCCTCGCCATCACCGATCGAGCCTATATTATGCGGGATGGACAAATTCTTGCCTCTGGAAGTGCGGAAGAACTTTATACTAATCCTCTAGTCCGTCAATATTATCTAGGTGATGAGTTCCAGCGATAGTTAAAATCCCTTAGTTCAAGACTCAAGTAGGCATTGCCCACCTTACAGCGCCCAAATAGATAAAACCTTATTTTATGTAAGCCCCATGATGAAATTTAAATCTCCTCCAGATTTTTCCCTAGGGATATCGATTATGGATCGGTATATCCTGACGGAATTGTTAGTACCGTTCTTATTTGGAGTGGGGTTATTTTCTTCGGTGGCGGTGGCGATCGGGTCGGTGTTTGACCTGGTGAGACGGATTGCCGAATCGGGACTATTAATTGAGCTGGCTCTGCGGGTCTTGCTGCTGAAAATGCCCCAGTTCATTGTCTATGCTTTTCCCATGTCCATGGTATTAGCTTCTTTGATGGCCTACAGTCGCTTGAGTAGTGATAGTGAAATTGTGGCGCTGCGTAGTTGCGGGGTGAGTGTGTATCGCCTCGTGGTTCCGGCGCTGGTCATGGGAGTAATTGTCACGATCGTCACCTTTGCTTTCTATGAATCCGTAGTCCCAGCAGCGAATTACCAAGCCTCTTTAATCCTCGAAAAAGCAGCCAATGAAGAGCGCCCCCTCTTTCAAGAGCGGAATATTGTCTATCCAGAATATACCGAAGTTCTAGAAGCCAACGGCAAGAAGACCCGGACTCTAAAGCGGTTGTTTTATGCCGACAGTTTCAACGGCAAGGAAATGCAAAACCTAACAATTCTCGACTGGTCCCAGCAGGGCTTAAATCAAATTATTGCGGCGCAACAGGCGGTGTGGAATCCCCAAGAGGGTTTGTGGGATTTTGCCAATGGCACAATCTATATGGTTTCCGCCGATGGTTCCTACCGCAATATTCTCCGGTTTAAAAACCAGCAATTACAATTACCCCGGACTCCCTTAGATTTGGCGGGCAGAAGATTAGATTATGAAGAAATGAACATTACTCAATCCCAAGAGGCTCTAGCCTTGGCGATCGCCAGTGGAGATGAACCGAGAGCCTTGAAACTCCAAGTCCGCATTCAACAACGAATTTCCCTGCCGTTTATTTGTTTAGTCTTTGGTCTGGTGGGTTCGGCGCTGGGCATTCAACCCCGAAAAACCGGAAGAGCCACTAGTTTCGGGATCAGCGTAGTAATTATTTTTACCTATTATATTTCTTCTTTCATTACCGGAGCCATGGCGCAAGTGGGAGTGTTGACCCCCTTCTGGGGGGCGTGGTTGCCCAATGTGTTTGGATTGGTTTCGGGGATAATTTTGTTGATTCGATCGGCTCGTTAGCAAATTTTATGGGTTTTTATAGGGTTTTAGAGATATAGGCAACAGCGAATAAATGACGAATAAATATGGTTTAGCTCTCCACACAACCAGCCCCCAATTAGGACTAGTTTTAGATAATTTTCAAGGTGAGGCTCGGAGTCAGACTTGGGACTTGGGGCAGGAGATGGGTAATCAGTTGCACTTGAAACTGATGGAAATTATGGAGAATTGCACTTGGCAGGATTTGAGTTTTCTAGCAGTGGCGATCGGTCCCGGTAGCTTTACCGGAACTCGCCTCGGTGTGGTGACAGCCCGGACTCTTGCCCAACAGCTAGATTTACCTCTAATTGGCATTTCCAGCTTTGCTGCCTTTGCTTGGTGGTGGGTCTATGAACATCCCCTAGAGTTTGGACAAATCCTCGCCCTCCATACTCCTGCCCAACGTGATCAGCTATTTGTAGGCATCTATCAACTGACTGCCGATCCCAAAAATCCTCTCAAAACTCTACTGCCAGATATGGTGATGACTCCCCCAGAGTGGCAAGAAAAACTCCAAGGCTTAGAATTAGGCAATGAATTAGGCGATCTAGCATCAACCTTGCCAGTAATTTCCTTGGAAGTTTCCCAAAATCTGGGCATGACCGCCCCCAGCCTTTTAGATTTAGCCTACCATCAGCAGCGATTCTCCAAGGGAGAAGCTACCCTAACGGGAAGAGATTTTCCTTGGTCTTTGGTTTTGCCGTTTTATGGTCAGCATCCAGTTGCTTAAAAAGAGCGATCCGCCATCTATGAGCAGTGGTATTCTGGAAATAGTTAAATCAAGCACATTTATTAACCATAGCTAGTTTGTCTAAACCTGAGTAAATAATCCTGAGTGACTAAATTATGACAACCCAAAATCTAGAAGCCGCAGAAACAGCCTTGACTGATTATGAAATCAATGAAACGATCGAGGCGATTCCGGTAAACCACATAGAAGTAATTGAAACGGTGATTGGTAGTCTGGATAGCAATGACTCAGCCATGGTCAACCATAATGAAGGTGGACATCTGTGGAAGTTTCAGTATGGCAGTGCCGAGGTATTTGTGCAGTTAAGCGGGGTGACGGAGGAAGATACCCTGACGGTGTGGTCGGTGGTGCTGCAATTGCCAGCCAAAAATGAGCCGGAGTTGATGAAAAAACTATTGACAATGAATTGGCAAGATACCCTAGAGGCGAGATTTGCGATCCTCGAAAATCAAATTGTGGTGGTGGCAAGTCGCAGTGTGGCAGACATGGAAGCGGGGGAAATTTCTCGATCGATTACGATCGTCGCAACTACGGCAGATAATAACGATGATCTGCTGCAAGCTGAGTATGGTCTTTAATGGTTAGCAGACATTCTCAGACTCCTCAACCCCTTTCGCTTATTACCCCAGCCCAAGGAGCAGAGATCAAGGCAAGGATCAAGTTAATTGCAACCGATATGGATGGGACGATTACCCATAACGGGAAATTTAGTCCCCTCCTTTGGGAATCCTTGACAACTTTGGCAGCTGTGGGGATCAAGGTGATACTGACAACGGGGCGATCGGCGGGCTGGGTGCAAGGAATTTTCCATTACTTACCAGCAATACCTATGGTGGGGGCGATCGCCGAAAACGGGGGTTTATACTATCCCTCCAGCCTTGCCCATCCCCAATTTCTCAGCCCCATTGGCGATCTTCAGACTCATCGCCACAACCTCGCCACAACTTTTCAGCATCTCCGCCAACAATTCCCCCAGCTAGCAGAATCTAGCGATAATCTCTTTCGCCTCAGTGATTGGACTTTTGATGTGGCGGGGCTGAGTTTGCAGGAATTGACTACCCTAGAAACCCTTTGCCATCAACAGGGCTGGGGTTTCACCTACAGCAATGTCCAGTGTCATATCAAGCCCCAAGGACAAGGTAAGGCAAGGGGACTCCAGCAAGTCCTTGCCCAGTATTTTCCAGAGTTGCAGCCTGATCAAATCCTGACCATGGGGGACAGCATCAATGATGAATCGATGTTTAATCCTGAAGAATTTCCCCTCTCGATCGGTGTGGCAAATATTCATCACTACCTATCGCAATTAAAATATCAACCCAAATACATCACTGCTCACCCAGAAATTGCTGGATTTGCGGAACTTGTGGACTTCCTCAAAAATTCCTAGGGATGACAATACTTTTTTAGTTGGGAACAGGCAAGGGGCTTAAGCCCCTTGTTCTATAGGAAACTTAGGGATTATTTTTCTGGCTGGAGTTGGATCGAAAGGTCAAAGCGGAGGAGGCGATCGCTGTCTACTTGGGTAGTCATGCCAATGGTGGAGATCGACTTTGCTGAAGTGCGCCAATCCTTGGGTAGCTGGGGAATGGGTAAATTATTCCCATTAATGGCTGTATCTACATTGATAAAAAACTTGCCATTGTGGGGTTGATTCATTCCCGGTAGAGAGCGCTGAAACTGCGTACTGCTAGCAAGGGCTTCTCGGGGTTGGGGGACAATCCCCGGAGCGATGGGCGCCCCAAAAGTTAAAAAAGCCACATTCCCATCTAACCAACCATGACTAATATTTAAGCCCACCAAGGGGGAAACCCAATTCGTGACAGGCTGCCCGTTGAGTTGGTTCGATTCCACCTGAAACTGATAATTATTAGCGGCAATTTCATCCAAACGCTTCAGGGTTTTTTCGGCTTTGGGTCGATCGCTCGCCTGCACCATCACCACCACCCCCGCCTTTAGTCGGGAAGTAACGTTCGCCGCCGAAGGCACCAGAGCCACTGTAAATTCTCCTTGCATCCAATCGAGGATATCTGCGTCTAAATCAAGGCTCGTAAAAGATTTTAAGCCCGATCGCACCACCTCTGGGGAAATGGGGAGGAGGGGATTGCCTTGACCGTCAATGTAGTCAACCCAGAATTGTTGGAAACTACTGCCAGAAAACATCAAAAATGTATCCGCAGGTAGGCGCTGGGGCATGATTTTGGCATCGTTCTTGGGCAGAAATTTTTGCTTACTGTCGGGACGTAACCAAGAAATCCCTTGGAGCCGTAGCCCTTGGGGTTCTAGCTCAATATTGGTGGCAATCCCTTGATACTGCTGCTGTTGGGGCGGGGTGGGTTGGGTACTGACAGCCTTGGCGGCATCAGTTGCTAGCATGGTACTGATGGCGGGAAGATTTAGGTATAAACGTCCGGTGGGTTTGCCTGTATTTAGTTTATCCAGAGCTTGGCTATAACCGGGGAGATTGGCGATCGCCTGCTTGCCTTGGAACGCATCTACTACCTGCTCCATCGATCGAGGATTATTCGTCACCACGACGGAATTGTCTAAGACAGTAACGGAAATGGGATTTTTGCTATCCTTGGGGCTTTCTTGAATTTTTACCCCCTGATAGGTACGCCCTTGGAGATTACCCACCCCAGACTCAATTTGTTTGGCAATCTGGGACGTGAACAGGGGCTGGCTCACTGGCATCACCAAGATCAGCGTTTCATTAATTTCTGAGGTTTTGGGCTGGCTTGGGGGCGTAGCTTCTGGAGTACTGGCTTCTGAGGATAAGGGCAGGTAGGCGATCGTGGCTTCGCTGCCAATCCACGGCTGGATATCCCGTTGGTAATCAAACCCATTGGCGGTGAGAAATTCCTGCTGGAGAGTTTGGATCTGTTGGGCGATCGCTGCTTTGGTTTCTGGGGTTCCAGTTTGCTGGAGTTTTGCCATTGTTGGGGATCTGTAGACATAGAAAGAGTTGCTAGAGCTGTTTGGGGAATCAACCTAGATCCTGGTGGATTGTAGCCAGCAAAGAAATTATTTTGAGCCAACCAGTAAGCTCCAGCCCCCCCAGCAATTACCACGGAAGCCCCGATCGTCACCAATCCAATAGTCTTATTTTTTAGCAGCATAGAATTTTGTTTGACTAATCCTCAATAAATTTGCAAGTCTTTCCCTAATAGCCTTTATTAAGAGATCTAGCGATCCTAAATCATTCTCTGAATTAAATTGCCTCTGGTAGGTTGTTCCATCCGCCGGCGGGTGAAATCATTTAGGACTGCTGTAGAACCATTGACTGATAGCATCTCTAGTATTGTTTCTTAAAATACTATAGCAAAGACTGAGATAGTGAAGAAAGTTTAAGTTGCGAACCCCCCGCACTGCGGGGGGTTCGCAACTCTTATTTGTCCTAGCTATATCTTTCTTTGCTATAATTGCCAACTATAACAGTCTCAAATGATT
>JAAUUE010000274.1 GCA_012031635.1 Coleofasciculaceae cyanobacterium SM2_1_6
AAACATCATCCCCTAACCCACACTCTTCTGTACTTTTTCACTTTTTACTTTTCACTTTTTACTTTCCCTTACCTCCTTCTCTTTACCTCCCTGTACCTCCTTTACCTCCCCTTACCTCCTTCTCCTTACCTCCTCCCAGAAAGATGAACAACACCCGCATTGCTTGGTTAATTCCCTCGGTAGAATTAGGTGCTTACTGGCAGCCAGTCCTTGCCGCCTTTGCTCAGGTTTTTCCCAAAAGTATTTTCTACACGGGGCTAGTTTGGCCGGGTTTTGATCCGACCTTGCCGGGGAATGACACAATCCAAATTGTAGGGGAGATGAAATCCCTCGAAATCACGAAAACCGAGGGCTACAGTCGGCGGGTGATGCTGGTGTCACCGAGTATTATTGGGGATTTATGGAAATTTAAGCCCCAAGTAGTGCTAGCCCAAGCCTATTCCCTGTGGACGTTGATTGCGGTGTTGTTGAAGCCAATTTTGGGATGGAAATTAATTATTATCTATGATGGTAGTTCTCCAAATTCAGATTTTGAAGATTCTCTGGTGAGGTCGATCGCCCGCAAGTTTATGTCTAGTTTTGCCGAAGCCTTTATTCCCAATAGTTACGGAGCTAGGGAATACCTGATCCGCAGTCTGGGAGCCAAGCCGAATAAGGTTTTCACCCATACTTACCTAGTCCCTGATGCCCAAACTCTCTTGCAAAATAGCACCGGAGAGGCTCCCCCTTTGCCCGCCCAACGCCCAATTTTTCTATACGTAGGCAGGATCACAGCCAGAAAAGGTATTAAACCCCTGATCGAAGCCTGTGCAATCCTCAAAAAGCAGGGCTATACTGGCTACAGTTTGGTAGTAATTGGCAATGGAGATCAAAGAGGTGAGCTAGAGGAATTAATTGCCCAACAGGGTTTGACGGATTTAGTGACGTGGGTCGGCTGGGTGGAGTACGGGAGTTTAGGTGTTTACTTCCAGAATGCGGATGTGTTTGTGTTTCCCACCTTGGAAGATATTTGGGGGATGGTGCCCCTAGAGGCGATGGTGTTCGGCACGGCAGTACTGTGTTCTCGCTGGGCTGGGGCGGCGGAGCTAGTAGTGGATGGGGAAAGTGGTTATATTTTTGACCCCTATAAACCAGAGGAACTTGCCGAAAAAATGCGCCAATTTCTCGATCGACCAGAGTTGATTAAAATTATGGGCGATCGAGCCAAGGAACACATTGGCAAAACTAATTATCAGACTGCTGCTGATGGTTTCATTGAGGTGATTAATCGGGTGATCAACTAAATTACTAACTAAATTACTAACTGGGTGACGGAGGAAAATAAGTGAGCGTAGTTATTATTACAGGTTCGGCGGGTTTGATTGGTTCCGAAGCAACTAACTATTTTGCGAAGCAAGGTTTTGATATTATCGGCATTGACAACGATATGCGCCGGGTCTTTTTTGGGGATGATGCCTCCACCACCTGGAATCGCAAACGCCTCGAAGAGTCGATCGGCTCCAAATATATCCACAAAAGTATTGATATCCGGGACACCGAAGGCATTTATCAACTTTTTGCTGAGTATGCCAAAGATATTGCCCTGATTATCCACACCGCCGCCCAACCTTCCCACGACTGGGCAGCTAAGGATCCCCAGATGGATTTCACCGTCAACGCCAACGGCACCCTCAATTTACTGGAAGCCACCCGCAGGCATTGCCCCCAAGCACCTTTTATTTTCACCTCCACCAACAAAGTGTACGGCGATACCCCCAACCGCCTGCCCTTGATTGAGCAGGAAACCCGGTGGGAGATTGATCCCAGCCATGCCTACAATGGTGGGATTCCTGAAGAAATGTCGATCGACCACACTATGCACAGTTTGTTTGGAGCCTCCAAGGTTGCCGCCGATGTCCTAGTCCAAGAATACGGTCGGTACTTTAATATGCCCACCGCCTGTTTCCGGGGGGGCTGTCTCACGGGACCAAACCATTCAGGCACCAAACTCCACGGCTTCCTTGCCTATTTGATGAAATGTGCCTTCCTGAAAACCCCCTACACCGTTTTTGGCTACAAAGGGAAGCAAGTCCGGGACAACATCCACAGCCAAGATTTAATCCGGGCTTTTGATGCCTTCTTTCAGGCTCCCAGAATCTCTGAGGTCTACAACATTGGCGGCGGTCGCCACAGCAACTGCTCCATGATTGAAGCCATTACCAGTTGTGAGGAAATTGTCGGTCACAAAATGGATTGGAGTTATGCCGAGCAGAACCGCATGGGAGATCACATCTGGTGGGTAAGCGACCTGAGCCGTTTCCAGAGCCACTATCCTGATTGGAAATTGGAGTACAATGTACCCCAGATATTGCAGGAAATTTATGATTTCAACAAAGATCGCTGGCTAAAAGAGGGAGTATAACGATGATTGATCTAGGCAAACGGAATATTTTGGGTGTCCGGGTGAATGCCTTGGATTACGAAGCTGCCGTGCATCGGATTATTGAGGCGGGGAAGGAGAAACAGCCCCTAGGAGTTTCGGCTCTGGCGGTGCATGGAGTGATGACGGGAGTTTTAGATCCTGTGCATCGCTATCGGTTGAATCACCTAGAGCTAGTCTTGCCCGATGGTCAACCCGTGCGATGGGCTTTGAATATCCTCCACAAAACCCGTTTGCCCGATCGAGTCTGTGGTCCCGATACTATGCTCTTCGTTTGCCAAAAAGCCGCCCAAGAGGGCTTACCTATTTATCTCTACGGTAGTCGTCCGGTGGTGCTAGAAGCCTTAGCCAAGAATCTCTGTGCAAAGTTCCCCGGCTTAATTGTGGCTGGCAGTCAACCCTCTAAGTTCCGCCAGACCACCCCAGAGGAAAAGCTGGAGGTGATTCAACAAATTAAGGATAGTGGAGCGGCGATTACTTTTGTGGGTTTGGGTTGCCCCCGGCAGGAAGTCTGGGCCTATGAATATACTCAAGCTCTCTCTATGCCCGTGATGGCGGTGGGAGCAGCCTTTGATTTTCATGCGGGGTTACTATCCAAGGCTCCCCAGATTCTTTCCGATTTGGGGCTGGAGTGGTTTTATCGCCTCCTCGCAGAACCAAAAAGACTCTGGAAGCGCTATCTCTACCTCAATCCCCTCTACATCTGGATGTTTCTCCTCCAGTGGCTAAATATCCGTAAGTACGACCCCGCCGAGGCAACTCGCCCTGACCAAGACATGAGGTACGGGTGAACACCTAACCAAAAATTAAAACCATGTTGGTAGCCCTACAGCAAATCCAAGTACCATCGGGACAGCGAGTAGTCTTACGGGACATTTCTTGGCAAGATTTTGAGACTATTTTGGAAGACCTAGGCAGCGATCGCCACTCCAGAATTGCCTATCACCAAGATTCATTAGAAATTATGACTCCTTTACCAGAACACGAAGTTAGCAAAGTCCTGATGACTAACTTTTTGGAAATCCTCTTAGAAGAACTAAATCTAGAATTTTGGAGTCTTGGCTCCACGACTTTCAAGGACAAATTCAGGCGGCAGGGGATTGAGCCAGATAATTGCTTTTATATTGCCAACGAGGCAGTGGTGCGAGGCAAAGATCGGCTAGATTTATCGATCGATCCATCCCCAGATTTGGCTCTAGAAATCGATGTCACCTCCCGGACTCACCCAGAAATCTACGCTGCCTTGGGAGTTCCTGAGCTATGGCAAATGGAAAAAGGCAAGCTCAAAATTAAGCTCCTCCACAATGGCAGCTATGTCGAAGTCGTGACTAGCCCCAATCTACCCAACTTTCCGCTTACGGAAATTCTCCCTAAGTATCTGGACCATGCCAAATCCCTAGGAAGAAATCAAACCATGAGAGCTTTTCGAGCTTGGGTTAGAGCGCAGATCTAATGGCCGCTTTCATTATTTTTCGTCGGGGTCAATAATGCGTTGAAAAAGGTAGCCTGTACCTCTTGCGGTGAGAATTAATTCGGGGTTGCTGGGGTCTTCTTCTAGTTTAGCCCGGAGCCGAGAAATGTGGACATCCACCACTCTAGTGTCTACGTGACGTTCAGGAGTGTAGCCCCAGACTTCTTGGAGAATTTCCGATCGAGAGAAGGGTTCCCCAGAGCGACTCACCAACAGTTCCAAGAGGCTAAATTCCATCCCGGTGAGGCGAATGCGTTCATCTCCTTTGTAGACTTGGCGTTTGTTGGTATCAATCTTGATGGTGGTGACGGTGATCACCCCTGAGCTAGGAATTCCCGGTGCCCCATTTTTGTCTACCCGCCGCAGTACCGATCGAATCCTTGCTTCTAATTCCTTGGGGGAGAAGGGTTTGACTACATAATCATCAGCCCCTAACTCCAAGCCAGTGATGCGATCGGCGACATCCCCTAGGGCAGTAAGCATAATAATTGGGATATCCGACTCTTTGCGGAGTTCTTGGCACACTCCATAACCGTCTAGTTTCGGCATCATCACATCGAGGACTACCAGATCGGGATTAGTCGCTCGAAATGTGACAAGGGCTTCTTCGCCATCCGCAGCCGTCACTACATCGTAGCCAATCATCGCCAGACGAGTTTCCAGAATCCGGCGGATACTAGCTTCATCATCAACAACTAGGATTTTTTCTTTATGATTTTCCAAAAGACTTCACACTCCCAAACGCAAGATATTTATTAAGTTATTAGTATTTAGATCTTACTGCCTTGTCATACAATTCCCATACTAATTAATGATTTGCTAGGTTTTTAATAGAGTTTTAACTGTTAAGATCCCTGAATAAGCATATTTTATTGTAAACACCTTCTTATCAATCTATCTAATTAATTAATCTATCTAATCAATACTATGGCAAAACCGAAAGTCCACTACGTCTGTCATAGTTGCGGCGGCAATTTTCCCCAGTGGTTTGGGCGCTGTCCCGGTTGTGGAACTTACAACTCCCTCGAAGAGCAATTAGTCCCCCAAGAAACCGCCGTTGGCTCAGCCTCTCGCTTCGAGAATCGCCGTCCGGGTTGGTCTAGTTCCCGCAAATCTACCACGAAACCCAGGGCGGCGGTGAAATTTTCGGAGATTATCGATCGAGACCAGTCCAGATTTCCCTCTGGCTATGAAGAACTCGATCGAGTCTTGGGGGGTGGCATTGTCCCCGGTTCCTTGGTATTGATTGGGGGCGATCCCGGCATTGGCAAATCTACGCTCTTGCTACAGGTAGCCCATCAGCTAGCGGCAACCAATCAAATTCTCTACGTCACTGGGGAGGAATCGGGGCAGCAGGTCAAACTCCGGGCGGGGCGCTTGGGGGTGGTGGTGGAGGGCGAGGATCACAAGGAAGATCACCTATCCCGTAGTCATCAGGTTGCGGATCATCCGATTAAAGGTAGTCAATCTAAAATTAGTCCAGCCAAAAGTAATCCAGCCAAGAATAATGCCGCAAAGGAGCAACCATCATATCAACCATCCTCAGGAAGTCCAACCAACCTCTACATTTTGGCGGAAACTAACCTAGAGGAAATTATCCAAGAACTAGAAGCCCTCCGCCCCCAAGTAGCCGTGATTGATAGTATCCAGAGCGTTTATCTGGCTGCCCTTAGCTCCGCCCCCGGCTCCGTCTCCCAAGTCCGGGAATGTACCGCCGCCCTGATGCAAGTAGCCAAACGGGAACATATCACTCTGTTTATTGTGGGTCACGTCACCAAGGAAGGAGCGATCGCAGGACCACGGGTATTGGAGCATTTGGTAGACACGGTGTTGTACTTTGAAGGCGATCGCTACGCTGCCCATCGATTATTACGGTCGGTGAAAAATCGCTTTGGAGCCACCCATGAGATCGGTGTGTTTGAAATGATCGATCGAGGACTACGGCAGGTTACAAACCCCTCGGAATTATTTCTGGGGAATCGGGATGAACTCGCCCCCGGCACTGCCACCATTGTCGCCTGTGAAGGGACTCGCCCCATCGTGCTGGAACTACAAGCCCTCGTCAGCCCCTCTAGCTATACTTCCCCCCGGCGATCGACTACGGGAGTCGACTACAACCGTCTCCAGCAAATTTTGGCAGTCCTCGAAAAACGGGTGGGGATTCCCCTGTCTAAACTAGATGCCTACGTGGCTTCGGCAGGAGGTTTGGGGGTAGAGGAACCCGCCGCAGATCTAGGCATAGCTATCGCTCTAGTGGCAAGTTTCCGCGATCGAGTGGTGGATCCCCGCACAGTGATCATTGGTGAAATCGGCTTAGGGGGGCAAATCCGCCTAGTTTCTCAGCTTAGAACTCCGGCTCCGGGAAGCAGCAAAATTGGGGTTTCA
>JAAUUE010000275.1 GCA_012031635.1 Coleofasciculaceae cyanobacterium SM2_1_6
TGCCAGCCATTGGTGGGAGTTGGTTGGGGGCGGCATCCCGGAGGTTTTTCCGGTAAATCCGGTGACGGCAAATAAATCCTTGAGGGCGGCATTACTGCGATCGAGGGACTCCTGATTTTTTTGGACCGCTGCTGGATCGCCATTGCTACTCTTTAGTGCTGCCTGCTCTGCCTGTAGCTGTTGGCGAATCTGGAGTTCTACCTGAAACTGGGCTTCTGTGCCGGGCTTTTGCGTCCGAAATTCTAGCTGGGCTGTCCCCCCCAAAACTCGCTCCGCTTGGCTGGGATCATTGACTCCCGGTAATTGCACGGAAATTTGGTCTTCTCCGGCTGTTTGTACCACCGCCTCGGATACCCCCAGTCCATTGACCCGGTTTTCAATAATTTTCAAGACATCTTGGAGACGTTCGGCGGTAATTTCTCTAATTTGGTCAGTGGTTTTAACTTGGATGGTTAATTGGGAGCCTCCCCGGAGGTCTAAGCCGAGGCGGGGCGGAATCCTGACAGCCACAGCGATCGCCACAGCCACCAGAATGATCACAAAGACAAATATCGACTTATGTTTTTGCATAACTACCTAAAATGCTTGTATAAAATTGTATCCAATATATCAAACTAAATTAATCCCCAACTAATTAACTGTAGTACCTTGATTGACTAATTCCCGGAACTGGATTACATCTTGGCGGGGGTCGGCGTGGCTGACTTGCACTTCGAGGCGATCGCCTAAATTGACCTGTCGATTAAAACGCATCGCTAGTTCCAACCCCAAATCCTCCAGAAGAATTAAACCCAAATTCTCGTGTTCCCGCAACCAACGCAACACCAGAGCTTGCCACACCTGATCCGAATTGCGACGCAGAAACTCCAAACCCCAATAACGGTTAGTCTGCCGCTCTACTAGAGTTGCTTCGTAGGCAGAACTAGTGACAATCTGGAGAATTTGTTGGAGTTCTACCAAGGAAAAAGGCGGAGCGGCTCCCCGTAGATGAGCCTTAATCTGAAAATGAGCCAGCAGGTCTGTATAGCGACGGATGGGAGAAGTGACTTGGGTATAGGTATTTAAGGCAAGGCTGGAATGGCGGGCGGGGCTGGTGGACATTTCACTGCGGGGCATACAACGCCGTAAAGCACAGGAGCGCACTGGACCTGAAGGGAGTTGCAAAAGTTCTTCTTCTGAGGGCAGTTCTGGTTGGGGTTGGCTGCGAAAGGGTAGGGGTAATTGATGCTCCTGTCCGTAGCGTCCAGCCACTTCCCCCGCGAGGATCATCATTTCCGCCACGAGCTGCCGGGAGGGAGTGTCGTTGAGCAGTTCCACTGTCACTTCTGATTCGTCTTTAACTTTGATAATTGCTTCTGGCAGGCGGATACTCACGGCTCCTTGGGAACGCCGCCACAGTTCTCGCTGTTTTGACCAAGCGGCGATCGCTTCAATTTCCTGCTCCCCTTGCACCCCTAGCAATAGCATCTCATCCACATCTTCGTAGGTGAGGCGGTAGGTAGGTTTAATCAAGGTGGGATGAATTTCGTACTCCTGCACAGCCCCTGTCTCATCCAAAATCACCCCAAAGCTCAGGGCAGCACACAAATGCCCCTGCCGGAGACTCATGGGTCCAGTGGCAAGGGCGGGGGGAAACATGGGGATCATGCCCGTGGGCAAATAGACCGTGGTGCTACGCTTTCTCGCCTCCGTATCTAACTCATCGCCGGGAGTCACCAAGCGGGAGGGGTCGGCAATGTGAATCCAAAGACGCTGCCGCCCTGTAGAGAGGTATTCAACACTGAGACCATCATCGATTTCTTCGGTGCTTTCGTCGTCAATGGTGTAGACCTTGAGATGAGTCAGGTCAAGACGGTGATCGGCATCGGCATCATCAGGAATGGAATCAAGACATTGTTGAGCCACAGTCAGTACCTTGGGGGAAAATTGCACAGGAATTTGGCTACGCCGCAGAAACAGATTTTCGTTGGGGTTCCACCATTTTAAGTCGAGAAGTAACTGCCAAGCTGCATCGGGATAATTTGGTCGATCGAGGACAGCGAGAATTTCTTGGGCAGCTTTCACCGGGGTTTCTGGTTGCAGTACCCATTTTTCTAGAGCTTCGAGCCGGGGGCGATCGCTCTCTTGCCAGATTACTTCTTGACCCGCTAAGCGATCATTAATTCGTTGGAAAAATTCCCGTTCCGCCTGTTGTTTCTGCTCGGCTACCGTTAACTGATGTTTAATATCAGCCACGATCGTCGCCGAACGAGGCTCGTAATGATCAGCCTTTTGCTTAAAATATAACTTGTCTTCCGATAGCAAGTAGTAAGCGGCGTAACACAATTCTGGGCTTTGATCAGAAAAAAGAATTTGCGCCAGACCCGGCACACTGACTGATTCCCCGTCTTCTACCAACAATTCCCACGCCACTTCCAAGCTAGAAGGGTCTAGATAGGGCTGTACCGCCTGCCAGAATTTCGGCAAGTCGCTGATTTTATAAGTATTCCCTTTGATCTCGTAGGTAATCTGTCGGGGATGGAGAGTGTGGGTTTGCTGGCGATCGTCCGTCACAACCCAGTGCTTTTTGCCCTCTGGACGAGTAACCACCGCTAGTCGTCGATCGCCCTGTAGCCGAAATTCAATCAGAGTTCCTATATCCACGCCTAACTAGCCACTCTCAAGTCATTAATTTTTGTTCTGATCAGCCTGTAATTTTAGCCCGTAAATTTGATTTTAATTAGGGTTTAACTTGCGTTTAATTGGCTTTTTTACTTTTTATTTTTTACTTTTCAATTAGCCTACAAATTAGCCTTTACTTAATCTCCAAACGTAGCTTTTAACTTTGAAATTAACCTTCAATATTAATAAAAGGCAGGAGGGCAACGATGCGAGCTTGCTTCACCGCTTGAGTTAGATCTCTCTGTTGCTTGGCAGTCAAGCCAGTAATCCGCCGGGGGAGAATCTTGCCCCGCTCAGTGATAAAACGGCGCAACAGTTCTACATCTTTGTAGTCAATCGCAGTACCGGGTTTGATGGGGGAAAGTCTTTTGCGAAAGTAAGCCATAATTTTCTGAGTAATTGTTAGGTAATTATTGGGGATAAATATAGAAATTATTTGGCGATCGATAACTTGTAACTAAATAAAATTAATTAATCCTAGATAGATTTCTGAGATGAATTATTAATTAGGTTTTACACATAGCCTCTAGGTAGGGTGGACAAAGCCCACCTTACGCCAATTGATAGCAGAAATACTATTATTGCGTAAGTCCAGACTAACTAATCTATTGACAAATCTGAGAACCGCTACCGATTACTTAATTTCTTTGTGGGTAGTGTGCTTGTTGCAGTGGGTGCAAAATTTCTTTAGCTCTAGACGAGCGGTGGTGTTCCGGCGGTTTTTCATGGTGGTATAGCGAGAAACACCGGGCGATCGCTTATCAAGATTGCTCCGGCATTCCGTGCATTCTAGGGTAATAATAATCCGAACTCCTTTCTTGGCAGCCATAGGTTTTTCCGGTAAGGTTTAATTCTTAGTTAATTAATTTAGACACAGCTTTCTATTGTCTCATAGAGCGTTGAATTTTGGCAACTAGCTTTTTCAGGCGCAGATCGAGGGAAAATCCCCGTTGACTCTGGGCAGTGATGGTGTGGGCAATGCGATCGTGGAAGGCTTGGCGATAGTCTTCATCTCCCAGGGCAAGGACACAATCAACAATCAAAGGTGTTGTTAATAATACCAAGATCATGGCATTACTCAGCCCGATCGCTAGTCCCTGCACCGCCAAAACTGCCCCAGCCCAGTGATCCCTTCCCGCTTCATGAGATCAATCAAGGTGGGAATCCGGTTAGCCCGCTCCTCCAACACCTTCATATCCATCGCCCACCGCCCCAAGCTCTGCCCCCGATTATTGGCTGGCAAAAACACCCGCAGACAAATCCAGCCCCCCGCAAACACCGACAACTGCAATAAGCCCCCATTCCCAAAAATAGGCTAATTAACCAGATCGTGAAAAAATCAATGGCAAAAGCCGCAACCCGCCGCCCCCAAGGGACTTTCGGTGGTCGCCTCACTTCTCTTTCTTCTACTGGTTCTCGGAATTTCTCGATCGACATGGGGTTAAGGCAAAATTTGGAGGAGCAGTGTATAGTTGTTAACGGATTTATTAACAGATTTTTTTAGTGGTCAACTCAGGAATACATTATATTACCTAGTCTCTTGATATTTCTATTTACCGACAATCTTAGAATCAAATTTAATCTTTAGTTTGATTTTTGATCAATTATCATACCCAAGCTCTCAGCAAGCTACAGCAGTCCTAAATAATTTCACCCGCCTTCGGAGGGTGAAATTACCTACCAGAAGCAATCTAATCTAGCAAATGATTTAGGATCGCTATACATCTATTTTGGAATTAGTCATGTCCGCAAAAAATGAATTAGTGAAACCTTTCCTAAAATGGGCTGGGGGCAAAAGACAACTTCAAAAAGTTCTCAGAGAGAATATGCCGACCCAGTGGGATAGGACTACTCAATCTTATTTTGAACCCTTTATCGGCGGGGGAGCCATGTTTTTTGATCTCCAACCCCAGAGGGCGACTATTAGCGATCGAAATCCCCAGTTAATCAACTGTTATGAAGTAGTTAGAGATAATGTAGATGAACTAATTGCCGAGTTAAAGCAACACAAGAATGAAGAAAGTTATTATTACGATCTCAGAAGTTGGGATCGCAGTGATACTCTCACAAAGAAAAGCAAAGTAGAATCTGCTGCCAGAATTATTTTTCTCAACAAAACTTGCTACAACGGACTATTCCGAGTCAATGCCTCTGGGCAATTCAATGTCCCCTTTGGTCGCTATGAAAACCCCAACATTTTAGAAATTGATGTCCTCAAAGCTGTCAGCAAATACTTATCTACTAATAAGATTAATATTCTTAACGAAGATTTTCAAGCAGCAGTTAACGAGGCAAAAGCTGGGGATTTCATCTACTTCGATCCGCCCTACGATCCCGTTTCCACCACTGCCTCCTTCACTAGTTACTATGTCGATAAATTTGACCAAGAGGAGCAGACCAGATTAAAAGAAACTGTGGATGAGTTGAGCGATCGAGGCTGCTATATCTTACTCAGCAATGCCTATACTGATTTCATTAGAGATTTATATGAAAAATACACACAAATTGAAGTAGCCGCTACTAGAGCAATTAATTCTGATGGCACCAAGAGAGGCAAAGTCCAAGAAATCTTGATTAGGAACTATTAGGAGTTTTTTTGATGGTGGGCTATCGCTTGATCGCTCTGGCAAGGAAGAGGGTGATTTTGTAGTAGAGACTAACTAATCTTTTGCTGAAGGCACATTGCTCCCCACCAATAAGATAGAGAGATACAAGAATCGGCAAGGAGAAATTTAATTAATAGTTACACATCTTCAGTTTGAGTTGCTCTAATAACTTGCTTAATGATTTTTGGATGTAAGGTTTTACCTGTATGGAACGGAATTACAACTCTTTGATTATCTTTTCCATAAATTCTATGACTGCCATCACTTCGTAGCAGATTGAAATTCGCTCTAAATAATAAAGTCTCTGCTTCTTTTGCTGCAAGCCTTGGGATTTTAGGCAACCTGTACCCCCACCAACATTGTAGTTGTGTCTTTCTTCAGTAGTTCGTATTTTTCTGTTTCTGAAAGGGTAGAAATATACAGAGAAATGGCTTCTTTGATATTAATTAAAATTTCTTCATAGGTATCGCCTTGAGTTTGGCAACCATCTAATACTGGACAGTAGGCGTAGTAGCCATCTTCATCTTTTTCAATCACCACGGGTAATTGGTACATTACTTAGTTCTCCTATTTATGGAAAGACTCCATAGTCACCAACACTAGTTTATCTAGGCGATCGAGAAGCCTTGGGACTATGGTAACAGTAAAGATCATCCAAAGTAACACTCTTAGCGTCGCATCCAGTAGGCTAGGTGGGAGAGGTGGTGCTTGAGGAGTTTTTTGATGGCGGGTTGTTGGGCGATGTAGCTGGCAAGGGAGGGGCTGATTTTGTAGTAGAGGTTGACTAGTTTTGCCCCAAGGGATAGGGAGGGAGTTTTTCATCCCGGAAACTGGGTCAAGTGTCGAAGTCTGGATGAATTGCAATAGAGTAGGTGGTTGTGGCAATAGCTTATAATCATGTTTGATTTAGGTTAAGGTTATAATTAAATACAAAAAAATAATCCGATGACGCAAACACTTACAGCAATTTATGAAGGGGGAGTTTTACGGCTATAGCAGCCAA
>JAAUUE010000276.1 GCA_012031635.1 Coleofasciculaceae cyanobacterium SM2_1_6
AGATCAAGATTGCCAAGTTTTCTACGAAAAGCTGAAATTTATTTATCTAGAGTTACCAAAATTCAAAAAACAATTGATCAACTAAACGACCATTTTGATAAGTGGTTATTTTTACTGAAACATCTACCCGATTTAGATGAGCCACCTCTACCATTGCAAGAGAATGTATTTATGCAACTGTTTGAAGTTGCCCAGATTACCAGCTTTTCCCAAGATGAAAGAGATGCTTACGAAAATAGCCTAAAGTACTATCGAGATATGAAAGGAGTCATAGAAACAGCACGAGAGGAAGGCAGAGAAGAGGGTAGAGAAGAAGGTAAACGATCGCTTTTGCTGAAACAACTTTCTCGCAAACTAGGAACCATCCCTGATGAAATTAAAATTCTCTTGCATCGGCTAGCACCAGAAATATTAGATGAATTGAGTGAAGCCTTGTTTGACTTAAAAAGTTTAGCAGACTTACACAATTGGCTCAATGATATTAACGATTAGCGATAAGTGGGATTGTGGCGATCGCGTTTCTATTTTTATTTATTAAATTGCCCAATTTTCTACTTGTAGATTTGGTACTTTACTAAAATCCTTTTGATTGCGAGTTACGACTATTCCATTTACAGACAAAGCGATCGCCGCAATGCGTAAATCTTGAGTTCCAATTCGCAACTTTTGACGTATCAAACCCTCAAAAGATGTATGAGTATTTTGGTCAAATGGTAAAACTTGAACACTTTTGAAATAGTCGAGAGTGATTTCTAATCTCGAATAAGCAGTTATCAAAGAGATACCAGAAGTAGCTTTCTTGATTTCACTGAGTCTTCCATACATTTCTCAAGCGAAATAACTGTAACCGCTAGATTTTTGGGATTAGCCGAACTCAGGCGATTAATGACATTCATATCTCCTCGCTGATACAAAGATATGTGATCGGTGTCAAGAATCCATAAAGTCATAGAACCTGTTCCTTAGATTCTTCTATCTCAATTTGATGATAGTAATTCTCTAACTCAGCATCCTTTTCGCGACGATACTCAGCTATATCTTCTTGCATTCGATCAAAAGACTGATCATCCTTAAAAATTCCTGCAAAACGGAGCCAAGGATTCTCAGGTTGAGGAATTTCGATTTCTAATGAAACAACTTCAGCCCCTATAAGTTTTGCTGTAACTAGTTTTTGTAAATCAGCCAGAGCAGATTGGCGATCGTTACTTTCTACACGATATTCTGGCAATCCCAAAACCATAGCACTAACCTTGCCATTAGCTTCACTTTTCACAAACACATTTAATGCTGATTTTACTACCGAGCTAACAGTTAGATTCGTTTCTAAAATAGGAGTACTCATGATCATACCCTCTTGAATTTCATTGAACTCATTATAGCTATTATGAAAACTTTATTTTACAAACTGATGTTTAAGGGCGCAATATCTATTTGCGTTGAGTGATAATCGCTATCTACTGAGATTTGGGCGATCGCTATTTGTTTAATTTTTTGCACAGACGATCGTTGTTTGAATTTGAGATGAGTTGCGATCGCTGGCTTGTGGAATGAGAGGGCAATCTTCTCAAATATTTAGAGTGTCTGACAAAATAGGCGATCGCTGGTTGATGACATCAAAAAGCCATTATGGCTAAAATAGCTAAAATAGTTATAATAGCTAACAACATCGTTTGGAGCAGTAAAAATGAAAACATTAGGCGCATCAGAAGCTAAAAACCGCTTTGGTGAACTATTAGACCTAGCTCGTAGAGAGCCAGTGCAAATAGCTAAAAAAGGGCGTAGTGTCGCAATTATGATGTCGATTGAAGAATTTGAGAGGTTTTTAGATTTAGAAAATCAATTTTTAGCTTTAAAAGCAGAACAAGCCAAACAAGAAGGTTTTGCTGGCATTACAGAAAGTGAGGCTTTACTATCAGAGATAGTAAATATTATTTAGAACTTTACTATGCATTTACCCGACTTTATCTGGTTGTGGCGATCGGCTGCTTGGTCGATGGGTTTGGCTTTGGTAGCCTATAGTATTTTGGCGGTGAGTGGCGGGGGGATTTTGTATACTAGAGTCAAAGAGCAGCCCCGTCCCCTGTGGTTGCGCCCCTTGCATTACGGGATGGGGATAATTTTGGTGAGTTTAGTCTTGTTTTTGCTGGAGATCGGGCTGGTGGGTACTTGGGGACACTTTGGCAGCCTTGGGCATTCTTGGCATTTGCTCGCCGGACTATCGGTGGTATTATTAGTCATAGCTTCAGCCATCACTGCTAGTCAAATTACGCCCCAACGCCCCCTCCTGCGGCAGATGCATCGAGGAATTAATCTAGTGCTATTTCTAGGATTTCTCTGGGTCTTAGCAACAGGTTGGATCGTTGTTCAAAAGTACTTACCAGCCTGATATTTTCATTGTTTTTTTAGATATTCTACGTGACTTTCCATGAGTAACCCTAGGGATTTATCCAGTAACTTGTCTCCCGATCGCCGGACAGGGGATTTTTTAGTTATTGGTGGGGGAATTATTGGCTTGTCGATCGCCCTGGAGCTACTTTGGCGCGGGGCAACTGTAACGATTCTGAGCCGCAACTTTCCCCAAGCTGCTGCCCATGCTGCTGCTGGCATGTTAGCCCCCCAAGCCGAGCAACTGCCACCGGGAGCCATGCAGAAATTTTCCTCCTTTTCTCGATCGCTCTACGCCGACTGGACAGCGAAAATTGAGCAAATTTCGGGGCTATCCACAGGCTACTGGGAATGTGGCATTCTCGCCCCGGTGTATCAAGCTCCGCCAGAGGCTGCACGGGGTCAAGATTGGCTAGACGCTCAGGAAATTCAGCAAAAGCAATCTGGCTTAAACCCCTCTGTAGCTGGGGGTTGGTGGTATCCCGGTGATGGGCAGGTGGATAATCGCCTGTTGGTGCAGGCTTTGCGATCGGCAGTATTAACCCTAGGGGGAGAAATTCTGGAAGGGGAAGAGGTTAAGTGCTTAAAATTTCAAGGGGAAAAATTAGGGGGGATGCATACTAGTAATTACTTTCTAGAGAGCGATCGATACGTCCTCGCTACCGGAGCTTGGAGCCAAGAACTATTACCCGTGCCGATCTATCCCAAAAAAGGGCAGATGTTAGCCGTCCAAGTAGCTTCTGAGTTATCTCCTAAATTATCATCTACCTTATCTCCCAACGCCCCAGAACTACCCCTGAAGCAAGTCCTCTACGGGGAAGAAACCTATATTGTCCCCCGGCAAGATGGGCGGATTATTATCGGGGCAACCAGTGAAAATGTGGGATTTCGAGGAGACAATACTCCCCAAGGAGTCCTGCAACTATTGCAAGCTGCCATTAAACTTTATCCAGATCTCCAGAATTTTACCCTTTTGGAGCAGTGGTGGGGGTTTCGTCCGGCTACGGCAGATGAGCTGCCAATTTTAGGTGCTAGCCCCTACTCTAACCTTGCCCTCGCTGTTGGTCACTATCGCAACGGGATTCTCCTCGCCCCTGCCACGGGCTGCCTCATGGCTGATTTTTTACTCACACAGAAAACTCCAGATTACTTTCCGGCGTTTGACTGGCGGCGCTTTGCAGAAACAACTTAAGTTTTACGATCAATTCCGGTGATGGTAAGATCCCGGTTGATATTGATATGGACGCTCCGTGGAGGGATGCCCCTGCCTCGGTTAAAATCGTCAAGGATTCCCCCTGCCCCCCTCAAAAGGGGGGAATAGTTAAAGTCTTTATCTGTCAGTGATTGGGGGATTTTCTTTTGAGTAAACTATATCTCGTGAAAATTTATAGTAGTAGAAATTATCTAAACTTAACCTATGGCTACATTTCAAGCTCCTAACCCTGTGGATATTTATGAAAAAGGGCTGATGCTCTTTAACCACGAACGCTATGAAGAGGCGATCGCTGCCTTTGAGGAAGCCATTAATCTTAAGCCCAAGGTGGCGATCGCTTGGATTAGCCGGGGAGTTGCCCTAGAGCGTCTCAAACTTCACAACGAAGCCCTTGCCTCCCATGAACAGGCGATTCAGCTAGAACCAGATAATTTCCTAGCTTGGTATAACAAGGGAGTCCAGCTACAGGAATTAGGGCGTTACCAAGAAGCGATCGTTGCCCACGAACACGCCCTCAAGCTCCAACCCAATGATATTGATACCCTCTACAATCTGGGGGTCGAACTCGAAAAAGTTGCCAACTATAGCCAAGCTCTGGATGCCTACGATCGAGTCCTGCGCCAAGATGCCACCGATAGCTATACCCTCAACCGCCGGGGGGTGGTGCTTTCTGCCCTAGGCAGAAATCAAGAAGCCATTGAAGCTCTCGATCGAGCCCTTCAACACCAGCCAAAACTGGCAGAAGCCTGGACAAACCGGGGTCTAGCCCTCTGCACCGTAGGGAAATATCCAGAAGCAGTTATTTCTTTTGATCAAGCCCTGAGCCTCAATCCCGGCGATCGCACCGCCCTCGAAAATCAACGCCTCGCCCAAAGTAAACTTATTTCTAACCCCGTGCCAACTACTCCCAAAGCTCCAACCCTGAAAACCCCCACTGCCTCGACCATTAAAGTTCCTTCCCCCCAAGCTGGGGTGATTATTGGGGCTAATCCTGCCGCCCCGGGAACTCCGGTGAAGGTACTGCCCTCGATCGCCACCCCCTCTACTCCCGCACCTGTAGCAATTTCCACTAATGACCCCTTGATTATTGCCGGAAGAACCTTCACCTCTCGGCTGATGACTGGCACTGGCAAATATCGCAGCATTGAGGAAACCCAGCAGAGTATCGCCGCCAGTGGTTGCCAAATTGTCACCGTGGCGGTGCGGCGAGTCCAGGCTAATACCGATTGGCAGCAGGGTCTAGCCCAAGCTCTCGATTGGTCAAAATTGTGGATGCTCCCGAATACGGCGGGCTGTCAAACAGCAGAGGAAGCGGTGCGGGTGGCTCGGCTGGGCAGAGAAATGGCGAAGCTGATGGGGCAGGAAGATAATAACTTTGTCAAGTTGGAAGTGATTCCCGATGCTAAGTATCTGCTACCAGATCCCGTGGGAACCCTAGAAGCGGCGGAAATTCTGGTGAATGAAGGCTTTGCGGTTCTGCCCTATATCAATGCTGACCCCATTTTGGCAGAGCGGCTTCAGGCGATGGGCTGTGCGACCTTGATGCCCCTTGGTTCCCCCATCGGCTCTGGGCAGGGGATTAAAAATGCTGAAAATATTGCCATTATTATTGAGAATGCGGTAGTTCCTGTGGTCATCGATGCCGGGATCGGGACTCCGAGTGAGGCGGCTCAGGGCATGGAACTGGGGGCTGATGCGTTGTTGGTGAATACGGCGATCGCCCAAGCTCAAAATCCAGTCCAAATGGCACAAGCCATGGCAATGGCAACGATCGCAGGTCGCCTAGGCTACTTAGCTGGCAGGATTCCTGTCCGCAGTCAAGCCCAAGCTAGTTCGCCCCTCAGTGGTGTCGTTAAATAAGCCAATGGCTCGATCGATCTGGGTAAGCAACCTGATAACTGATAACTGTTCACTGTTCACTGATAACTGTTCACTGATAACTGTTCACTAGACCTTTTGCGTGAATAACGGAAAAAGCCCCTCATCCCCCAGCCCCTTCTCCCTAGGAGAAGGGGAGTAAGAGGAAAGTCCCTCTCCCTAGGGAAAGGGATTTAGGGTGAGGGTCATGATTCACGCAAGAGGTCTAATGATTTTACCCGCCGGCGGCGGGTGGAATAACCTCCCAGAAGCAATCTAATGCAGAAAATAATTTAGGATCGTTATAGAGCCGAGATTAGTCTAAAGAGTTGTGATTTGGCAGGCAAGTTGATTAAATTAGAAGTTGGGTATTAACTATCGGGTTAATTCGGGTTAATTTTATCCTTGTCATCCTCGTTAATTCTCTAGCAAAGTTTAAGCACAATTTGTAAGCACCCGGGCAACTCTATGAAGGCAGCGAAGCATGAAGCGATGAACAATGACCTAACGTGGTTAGTGATGGGTCTTTCTGCCATTTTTGCTGCCTCCTTGACCCTGCGTTTCTGGGGTTTGGGGCGCTTTAATGCCCTAGTCTTCGATGAAGTTTATTACGCCAAGTTTGCTAATAATTACCTGACCGGAACCAATTTTTTTAATGCCCATCCCCCCCTGAGTCAATATATTATTGCCATCGGCATTTGGCTGGGTTCCCTGATGCCCATCGGTCAAGACACCATCAACGAACTCACAGGTTCCCTTCGATCGACCTTTAGCTATCGTTGGCTCAATGCCCTCACAGGTTCTTTC
>JAAUUE010000277.1 GCA_012031635.1 Coleofasciculaceae cyanobacterium SM2_1_6
TCGATCGGGTAAGGAAGATGACCTAGGAAACTCACAAATAGACGATGCTCTACTTTTGAATCTGATATTGCAGAAATATTAGGCAATACTCCAGAACAATCAAGAATTATCTCAGTTTTATTAGGCGGCTCGATCGCTTACCTAGAGAGTCCCATCGAGAAACTATCAAAAAAGATTTCTCCGGGGATTGTCAAAAAAGCCCTATTTCTACAGTATGGACTAGGAGTAAATCAAGATATTATTGGTCAATCTATTGGCATTCCACAGTGTGAAGTTAGTCGGCAAATAAAGAGAATAAAACTTTGCTTGATTCAAGAACTAATAGCTCTAGCAAAACAACATCCTAAGATAAATTTGGATGTAAACTATATTAGCAAATGGGAAGATAAACTAAAGGAGAAAGATAAAGCAAAGCAGCATCCCCAGATAAGCCTAGATGCAGATGATATTGATAAGCTAGGATGTTCAATAGATGGCTTGCTGACTTGGTATTGTCGACAAGAGGTTTATAAAGAGTTGGAATCTGGACTGCGATCGTATCCCCAAATCTCTTCAGAAATCGACACTCTAGCCATATATTTTGGGCAGCTATCCCATGATTGGACAAAGAAATTACTATTAATTCGCTGGACTCCAGCAGAGCTAGATAAACGCTTAGAAAAAGCTCAAGAACATATAGCTGATAAACTTCCTATTGCCGCCCAAAAACTCCAAATTAGTGAAGAAAAGTTGCTGGAAAAAGTTAACAGTTTCACAGCCGAATTTATTGAATATATTTCTACCCACTTCGGGAATAAATTTTCTCTCAATGTAGAAATAATCAGTAAGATTAAAGAGTGTATAAAAAGGATGATTGAAGTGTTCTTCTATACATGCTCCTTACACAAATCATTGGTTATTAATTAAATTGAGGAATTACACCTAGGGAGAAAATTATGGCAGTTAATTTAGAACAGTTAAAAGTGTTTTTTCCAGAGCAGTTGTGCTTGGGATTTGGGGAACAAGAACGAGAGCAAGCCGAGGCTATGGCAGCCCAGTTTTCTGACCCAGCGGAGAGCGATCGAGCCTTTTTGAACTCCCTTTGTTTACAAGTTATGACCCCCAGTATTGAAGATATTTTTGAGCTAAAATCAGGAGCCCTGAAGTCTGTAGAGATCAGCGCAAAACACACAGAAATTTGGCAATCTCTCAATGGAGTAGCGATCAATCTACCCCAAGGTCGCTTGGTCTTAATTCCCACGGATGAGTTAGATACAGAGGAATTTGGGGTACAGCAAGCATGGCTAGACCAACCTAATTTAGCAGGGGATATCTATTTAGCCGTCCAAGTCAGCCCAGAGGAGGGTTGGTTACGGGTGTGGGGATTCACCAGTCAACAAAACTTGAAAAGGCTGGGAGTTTATACTTTTAACTATGGAGGGTATCGGATTGATCGATCGGATCTCTGGGTGAGCCTAGAAAGTTTGCCTGCCATTTGGGATTTGATTAAACCCAAGGTTCATGTTTTAAGTAAGTTAGATTTTTCCGCAATTTGGCAACCTTTTAAGGAGTTGATCGCAACCTGTAATTTGCAACCAGCGATAGAAATCCGGCAGAATCGCTTTCAGCATCATTGGGGAAGAAAAATAGACGAGCTTATTAGTCTAAATGCTCATCCACTTACCTTAACTATTGGGTTTCAGGAAGAAACTCCTCAGCAATATGCTGTGCAAATTTTTGTGAGTTCGGGAAATGAACAAATCTATTTACCAGAAGACATAGAACTGGTATTATTAGCTGATGGTGAGGTGATTGATCAGGCTAAATCTAGAAAAGCAGATAACTGGATTCAGGTGGCGTTTAAGGGCAGGGTTAAAGAAGAATTTCAAGTCAAGATTCAAAGGGCGGAAGCACAGATTATAGAAACCTTCACTATCTAACAGCTATGGACAAATTTGTAGAACTCAAAATCCACGGAAAGCCGGATCAATTCTTTCTTGTGAGCTATCGAATTATAGATGATAGCCAAAAAATAGTAGAAGGTGGTGAAGGCTCTCTACCTGCTTGTCCAGAGCTAATTGCCACTATTAAAGATTGGCGTGCTGCCTACAATGCGACTGTCCTTCTTCCTCGGATTATTGAAAAGAACCCCAATATTGTCAAAAATTCTTCTGATATTAATCATGCTCAATTAACTAATCAGCTCAAGAAAAATTTAAATAACTGGCTTAGTTCTCCAGAGTTTTTACCGACAAAAGACAAGTTAATGGCGGGATTAAATCGTAGCCAAGTTGTGTTAGTGGGAATTGATGTCAATGATCCTGATTTGAAATATGCACCTTGGCATCTTTGGAGTTTTTCGAGCATTTTTCTAAGTCTGATTATGCCCTCTTAAGACCTAATTTTAGTAGATTAAATGATTCCCATAATTAGGAGCGGGACTGCTCGATCAAACCTGAATATCATAGCTATTATTGGAGATAGTACAGACATTAATACCGGGGAAGATACAACAGTTATTAAAAGTCTCCCCGGCGTAAATCAGTTGCAGGTTTTGGGAGAGCCTTCTAAGGATAAAGTGACGGAAGTTTTGTGGAACTCTGAGAATACTGATATTTTGTTTTTTGCAGGGCATGGTAAGAAAGAGCAAGACCGGGGTAGGATTTGCATTAATAAGGAGGAAACTCTAGGGATTGAGGAGGTGCGATCGGGTCTTCAGAAGCGGATTCAAGAGGGTTTGCAGTTAGCGATTTTTAATTCCTGTGATGGGTTGGAGTTGGGGGAAGAGTTGGCAGATTTGTCTATTCCTCAAGCGATCGTCATGAAGGAAGCAGTCCCCGATGATATTGCTCAGCGCTTTCTCAAGGATTTTCTGAGGGAGTTTTCCCAAGGAGTTCCCCTCGTCCAAGCTCTCCGCCAAACCCGCAACAAGCTGAAAGATAGAGAATACGAATATCCCTACGCCAGTTGGCTCCCAGTTTTGTATTGCAATCCTACAGAACCCCTCATGCAATGGTCTCGCCCCCAACCTCCCTTGCTCCAAAGATACCCATGGCAAACTAAATTAGCCGTCTCCTTTCTATTAGGTCTAGCAGTAATTAGTAACTTAGGTATTCTATCTAAGCCTCCTACAATACCAGTTGATCAGCTAAATGTCATTTCTCCTGAAATTAAAACCACTAAAATTTATGAGGAGAAAAGTTATGGAATTAAGCTAGAATATCCGACAACTTGGGTATTACAAGAAAGGTTCGACAGTATTACTGGTGATGTCATCAAATTATTCCCCGCCGACCACCCCGAAGTTGAACTGATTCTAAATGTCCAAGATTTGTCTGGGCTCTCCCTCACCCTAAAAGATTTTAGGAAAAAGACTATGGAGAACCTAAAAAAATACTCTGAAAATTTCAAACTCATTAAAGAAGTAGAATCGACACTAGCCCGCGGAAAAGGGTATACGTTGGTCTACACTTCAACTAGGCGAGGTATTAATTATCAAGCAACACAAATTTTTTCTATGAAAGGAAATCAAGGTTATGTGATGACCTATCTAGCTCCAGAATCTGCGAAGTCTTCATTTGTTCAATATGAATCTGATGTTAAGAAGATTATGGATTCTCTGGTAGTGGATTAGTGGGTTTTATTTCCAGTAGCTGACTATCTGGCGTTGTATCTAATGATGGCTCAGGTGGTGTTGTGTTTAACAATTGACCAGCAGGTATTTGTTCTAAATATGTTTCTAAATTAAGATATTGCCTATTTCCATCAGCACTTTGTGATAGATATGAGCTAGATACTGTATTTTGTCTATCAAATAGTCTAAGAATAAGACTATTAGGGTCAATCTCCCTATCAATTACCACAAGTTGATAGTTACAACCCCCATCAAGCCTATCAGTACCACAAATTTCATTACGCTGCTTCAGCAAAATCTTAGGTTTCGACTCTCTAAGGCTCCTTGAAACCGATTAGACACTTCTATACAACGCCTTGGATTATTTATCCACAGAATTATAGGTCGGATTTGTAATGAAATGTTAGCTAAGGTAGCATTACTTCCTTGGTGTTGACCGCAGTAATAAGTTACTCCCGATTGTCCTTTAGCAGGAGATATATCAAAGGCTGACAGAAGTAAATAGTTAGAGAATCCCAGTAATAGTAAATTTGTTAGATTGATACACAAGCCTGATTTAACCTTTAACATAGATTATATAGATTGTAGCATTACCTTTTTTTTGATTAAGGTAACTTACTCAGACTCCAATAGTCAAGGATTTTTTGTGAGCTTTATGCCATGATTACACAATCTTCATAATACCCTTCAAAATATTTACGATATATTTACACAGATTTTTCTTGTTAAATAATTTAGGAACAGACAGCTTAGTTGATAAGTCTCTTTGGAAAATGTATATTTGCCTTAGAATACGTAAAGGCAATCTGCTTTCCTTTCTTTATGTATCTTCCACTACAAAAATCTCTGACCTATGAACCCCAGACTCCTAGCCATTTTCGCTGGTATTGCTGTTAGCCCCCTAATGGTATCAGTCCAACAAACTTTGGCTCAGACACCACCTTTCTATGAAAGAACAAGGGAATCTTTAGTTTTGATTCAAGGAACGAGAAGAGGCACAGGTTTTATTGTTGCCAGAGATAACAATACATACTACGCACTTACAGCTGGGCATGTTGTTCGAGACGGGCGATTTCAAGTACGAACCGAAGCGGGAAGGGAGACAGTTTCTGTCCAGGAAGTTTTACCTATACCGGGGGTTGATTTAGCTTTAATACAATTTACTAGTAATAGAGACTATCGTCCCCTCGAACTAAGTACTAGAAATGCGGAGACGGTTGTTGTAACGAATCAAGTATTCGTCTTGGGTTACTCAGAGGGATCAGATACGCCCCAAATTCCGGGTGGTGGTGTAACTTCCAGAGATCGACCGACTTCAGGTAGTGGAACAGGAATTTTTTATAGTGTCAACACAGCAGGAGGGATGAGTGGTTCTCCAGTGTTAACTGACAGAGGTCAAGTTGTGGGTATTCATATAGGACTACCAACTGCAAATAACTTTGGAGAAGCTATCCCCATTGAAAAATATTTCGAGCTTGCCCCTCAAGTCTTTACTCAAGCAGCAAGGCGCAACTTAGCAGAAAGACAGTTTGAACAAGCAATAGCCAGCTTGGAGACTGTTCGTAGAGTTTTTAAGGAAGACCAACCTGAAACAATGATGATTTTGGCTTACTCCTATTTTGGCTTAGGTGATACAAGTAGAGCTAGACAGGAAGCTGGACGAATTAGCTCGACTAATGCTAATGCATCCTTGTTATTAGCAGCTATTGACTACATAGAAGGAAACTATCCCCGTGCTATTGAGAATGCAACTCGTGCTGCTGACTTTGATAGAGCGAATTTAGGAGGTTACGCCTTTTCAATCTTAGGATTAAGTCAAATAGCTACTCAGTCTAATGATAGTGCTAGGAATAGCATACAGAATGCTTCTGGAATTTTACGAGAAGATGCCTTTGTTTATCTTGCTAATAGTTGCTTTAAACATAAAGTACTTCTTGATAATGACAGAGCAAGGTCTGACTTTATCAATGCTGATAGATTAAGTGGACAAAGAGTTACTAATCCTTTTCTCGCAGTTATCAGTCCTAAATTACAAGAAACGGCTAGAGCATGTCTACCTCCAAACATAGGTAACGGATCGGATGGAAACATACTACCCAATAGACCATATAAATTAAATGAACCAATAAACTTAAGTATTAGTGTCGTGACTTTGGCAGTTAGTAATGATAGTCGATTGGTTGCAGTGGGATTATTAGATGGTAGCGTTAGTGTTTATGATGTGAGAACTAGGGGAAAAGTAGCTTCTTTTTCTGGTCAAAGCTCAAGTATTATTAGCTCATTAGCTTTTAGTCCCAATGGTCAGGATATTGCTGTTGCTCTGAGTAACGGACAACTTAAAGTATTCAATGTCCAGAGTGGAGTTGAAAAATATGGTTATGCTAATGTTGGAGATTTTCCCAAGGTGTCTTTAGCGACAATGGCAGATTACTTTTTGTAGGGAGTCTGAGTGGAACTCTCCGAAGAATAGATAATAATAGCGGTGAGACGATCGAGCCATCTACAACAAATACTCATACTAACGGTATCACCGCCCCTGATTCTTGCTCCTAATGGTCGTTTTAGTCAGTGGCGGTGGTGATGG
>JAAUUE010000278.1 GCA_012031635.1 Coleofasciculaceae cyanobacterium SM2_1_6
GGAAGGTTGGTACGAAAGACCTTATCGTTTTCCAAGAAGTTAGAGAATCATATTGGTGCAGTTTGGAACTTTGTGCATCACTACAATGCTTTGCTTCGAGCCTGAACATTACTATTCATCACTACCCAATAAAGATTAGTATGTTTCTCTTGTAATTGCTATTAATTGGAGTTAAATTAAAAACATCAAAGCAGACGACTGCTAGATCACAAAATAAAGAACCAAATCTAAGAAAAAAGGAGGAAAAGCTACTGGTTCACTTGACGTTTTTGTTAGCTTCCAACCCAAATACCCAAGTGCGAGTCGGGTAATTCCCTAGCCTTCTAGGGGGAGCAATGTAGCTAAGAGCTTCTGTATAGAATTCTAACAAATCTAAGGCAAATCCAAGGTTTTAGAATTCGGCTTTTAAGGTAGCACATCTCCAAATCATAAATATGTAAAATAGGGAAAATTCCCTTTGATTCCCAAAAATTGGGTAAATTCAGTAAATTCGGTAAATTCGGTAAACTGACTAGATGTAATTTAACTAGCATCAACTAGCACATCTCCAAAAGTTTACTAACCTGTACTGGCTAACATCATTTAACGATCGAAACGCTAATCGCCTCGACAAACTCGATAAATTGGAATAAAGCTCGACATCGATCGAGACATCTAAGACAACTGAAACAACAACTTACAGCAATAACATCCTTTAAGTAGATTGATATTTCCTCAATAGAGAATAATGGGAGCAATTCCACCAAGGTTTAACCCACAAGGTTACTCTCTATGGTGACTCCGCATAGAATGTTTAACTCTAGGAAATTTCTCAATGTAACTTCTGGGATGTTATTTGCAGTTAAGAATAGGAGGTAAGGGGAGGTACAGGAAGGTAAGAGGAGGTACAGGAGTCGGAGTATCAGTTATCAGTTATCAGTTATCAGTTAGCAAAAAAGTTAATCGTTAGTAGTTATCAACACTTGATGTTTACTTTTTACCTTTTACTTTTTACTTTTTACTAATGTAGTGAATCCATAAATCCCCATCATCACCACAAATTTGTTTCATCATGGCATAGGAATAGAGCAGTCCTTCGCCGCTTGCATTGGTGTCGTAGCCAGATTCTGTCCATAGTCCGTAGGGATCATTGACGATCCAGCCCTGTTGATTGAAGCCCCGGATGACAATAATGTGTCCAAAATTAGTAAAGTAGCCGTGAACGACGATCGGGTTGCCTTGGAGGAGCCAAGTTTTTACCTCTGCCCACTTTGCCTCAGCTTGAAAATCATCGGCATAGCCGTAATCCCGGACTACTTGGGCTAGATCAAGGGGGTCATGGCGGGAGAGTTGGTGATCTAGGCAATAACGATAGAGTTCATCCTCTAGTTGGGTATCTGGGTCTTGGGAACGCAAACCTAGGTAATAGAGACTCATGGCGATCGAAGTGACATTGCAGGAGCCTGTAGGGTTGTAGAGATTATCTAGTTGGCTAAAGTAGGGAATTGGCAGGTCGTGGGTTGCGGGTTTTTCTGGGGGTAGTTGCTGAAAATTGAGAGGGGTATCTCGATCGAATAATTCCACACCCTCTGCTTCTAAGTACCATGTATTGCGCCCGTTAAAGGAATCGAAGAGAAAGGCAACCTTCAGATGGTTCGTGGCTCGATCGAACACAAAGCTATGCAGAGAACATGTTTTAGGGAAGGGAAGGACAAATTTTTCGTGGTCAGCCAACTCTTGGGGATCAACAGGTTTTATTTTGAGGGTAGCTGATTGAGTAATTTTCAACAGATATTTATGGGGCATAGTCATAATCGGATTTGCTCTACAAAAAATATAATTAAATTTCCGTGGTGATTTATGTCAAAATCGGCTATTCTTTGGTTAAATTAGAACTAACAAATAGATTAAATAGATATAGCAGTCCTAAATGATTTCACTCGCCTGCGGCGGGTGGAACAGCCTACCAGAAGCAATCTAATTTAGAAAATGATTTAGGATTGCTATATAAGCTAAGTCTAAGATAAATCTAAATATTCCCCTATTCTCTCTAGGTAAGGATGATACCTCAGGCTATGCAAAATCCCGGAACAGACCGCCCCACCACTCCTAACAATGCCTATTGTCCCTCAGTACCGATCTCTGTTTACCGAGAGCTATCTGCTGAATTGCAAGCAGCCCAAGCAATGTTAGAGGTTTTGAACAACCAGAATCAACAGTTATTACAACAAAATCAGCAATTCCGCCAAGAAATCGACAAGGTGGTGCAATCCACCCAAAATCTCCAACAGATGGCAGCGGGGCTTTCCCCAACAAGCGGTGTGCCTTCCCTAGGGGCGAGTAATTTACCAAGGATGAATCCTTCCAGTCCCGCAGTTTCTAGAGTAGCAGGGTTGCCAGAAGTGAATGCGCCTCGTCAATCCCTTGGTCTGCCGATCATGCCTTCGATTTCCCAAAGGGAAGGCTACGCCAATGCCCCAGAAGACCTAATTATTGAACAAGAAGAGGGGCGAAACCGCCGCCTCTCAACGGCTAAGACTTCCGATGTCAACGGTTGGATGTTATTACTTGCTATTTTGCTAATTATCGTCACTGCCTTTGGGACAAGTTTCCTAATTATCCGTCCCCTCTTTAGTGGGAACAACAATAATAGCCGTTAATTCATCCATATAATTCATCCCTGTTGTTGCAACGACTTTAGTCGCCATTGCTCAGGAAAATCAAGTCTGAGTCGGGAGGATTTTGGGGTTCGATCGCCCCCTATTAACCTCTGATCTAGAAGAATTGTCGATCGATTGGCTGTAGCTCTTGGGGAGAAAAGTTATAATTTTCTTGAGGACTCTAGCTTTGAGAGTGGTATCTGAGCCTAGTCGAAGATAAGCTGGGGTTCTTTTATTTTGGAGTTTTAGAATCACTTCGGCTCCCATCACTAATCACTGTTAACTGATCACTGTTAACTGATCACTGTTAACTGATCACTGCTATTTATGACTATTTTTACGGTTCGATCGCTCCACAAAGATTTTGGGATCAAAGAAATTCTGCGGGATGCCAACTTCAGTCTCAGCGAAGGGGATAAGGTCGGGTTGATCGGCACTAATGGATCAGGGAAATCTACCCTGTTGAAGATTATTGCCGGGTTAGAATCCAAGGATAGCGGGGAACTATGGGTAAACTCTAGCGCCAAGATTGTCTATCTACCCCAACAGCCAGATTTAGATGAAAACTGCACGGTGTTAGAACAGGTTTTTGCCGATAGCGGCGATCAGATGGCATTAGTCCGCAGGTATGAGGAGATTTCCCATAATTTAGCCCACAGCATCGGCGATGGCGAAAAACTCATGGCGGAGCTATCCAGTTTATCCGAACGCATGGAAGCAACGGGAGCTTGGGAAGTGGAAACCAACGCCAAAATTATTCTCACCCAGTTGGGCATTGAAGATTTTGAAGCCAAGATTGCTAATCTATCGGGGGGCTATCGGAAGCGAATTGCCATGGCAGCGGCTCTGTTGTCCTCGCCGGATGTGTTGCTAATGGATGAACCCACCAACCATTTAGATGCCCTGTCGGTGGAATGGTTGCAGAGTTATTTACAACGGTTCCGGGGAGCCTTGTTGCTGATTACCCACGATCGCTACTTTCTCGATCGAGTCACGAACAAAATTCTGGAGATCGATCGAGGCGATTTGTTTACCTACAATGGGAACTATGCCTATTACCTAGAGAAAAAAGCAGAGGCAGAAGAGTCGGCGGTGAGTACCCAGCGCAAACACGCCGGGGTGTTACGGCGGGAGATGGAATGGCTAAAACGGGGACCCAAGGCGAGAAGCACTAAACAAAAGGCAAGGATCGATCGAGTCCACGCCATGCAAGATCAGGAGTTTAAGCAGACTCAGGGCAAGGTAGATATTGCCACCACGGGGCGACGGATTGGTAAGAAAGTAATTGAACTGAAGGAGCTTTGCAAAGGGTATGGCGATCGAGTCCTGATTAAAGATTTCACCTACAACTTTGCTCCCGAAGACCGAGTGGGGATCATTGGCAGCAATGGAGCCGGGAAGTCTACTTTGATGGATTTAATCACTGGCAAAATTTCCCCAGACTCCGGCAGCGTGGAAGTCGGCTACACCATTCACCTTGGGTATTTTAATCAACATTCCGATGATGTCCAGATCAACGAAGAACTCCGGGTAATTGATTACCTCAAAAATGTTGCCGAACTGGTAAAAATCAATGACGGCAGCGTGATTACCGCCTCGCAAATGTTGGAAAGATTCCTGTTTCCGCCCAATCAACAGTACGCCCCGATCAATAAACTGTCTGGGGGAGAAAAGCGCCGCCTATTTTTACTGAAAATTCTCATGGCTGCCCCGAATGTTTTAATCCTCGATGAACCCACTAATGATCTGGATGTCCAAACCTTGGGGGTGTTGGAAGAATACCTAGAAGATTTTAATGGTTGTGTCATTGTGGTGTCTCACGATCGCTATTTTCTCGATCGCACTGTAGATAAAATCTTCGCCCTCGAACCCGGCGGCAAGATCCAAGAATACCCCGGCAACTATTCCCTCTACCTAGAATACAAAGAATCCCAAGCTCAAGCTGCTGCCCAAGAAGCACAAACTAATGCTGCTGCTTTAGCTAAACTATCTTCAACTAACTCTGCTCAATCTGATAGTAAATCTGATAGTAAATCTGATAGCAAATCTGCAAATTCATCGGTAACTCTAGCCCCAAATTCAACTCCAACTCCCCCAGTTAATTCACCTAAACAACGCAAACTTTCCTACAAAGAAAAGCGAGAATACGAAACCCTTGATACTAAAATCCCTCAGATGGAAACAGAAAAGCAAGAGCTAGAAAAGACTCTCTACCACAATCCCCCCAAAGGTTACACCGCAGTGCAGGAATTGTCGGATAAGTTGGCAAAGTTAAACACAGAGATCGATCGAGCCACGGAGCGCTGGTTAGAACTTGCAGAACGAATAGATTAATATCTGAGCATTTTCCTCTGATTACATCACGGGACTTTGTGATTTTGAGAAGATTTGATTAACTGTTAATTGCCAATTAGGGATTACTTCAGAAATGATCAGTTGATCTCCAGTTAATACCGTATCTTCGTATTTACCTTCTACCCATTTACACACAGTAATTTGTTGCATTTCTGGGTCTACAATCCAATATTCAGCGATCGCTCTGGCGGCGTATTCTGTATGTTTATAGCGATAGTCACGGTTCCGATTTTGAGTACCGGGGGAGACTACTTCAATTACCAAAGCTGGGGGCGGCATATCTAGAGTAATTAGGGAGCGGTTGGTTGGGGCGATCGCTGCTCTAGATTCTGGAGTGTGGACTAACAAATCTGGCAGGCGACATTTAGCTCTGCCCCCAGTTACCACTACTTCTATTTCCTTATAGGCAATCAGGTCTAAGGAAATCAGCTTCATCAATTCATAGAGAATTACTCTAGAAATAGAGCAGTTCTGTAGTGATTCTGTGGGCATTTCAACTAATACTCCATCTTCTAATTCATAGCGAGTTTCTGTGCCATCGTCATAGGCTAGGTATTCTTCAAGGGTAAGTAGTTTTTCTGTAGCGATCGTGGTACTCATGAGTCCTCCTTGGTTGCTTGCCTAATTTTACCTTAATGCAAGAAACTGGGTTGTATGACATACTCTTTCCAAACTAAGGGCAAGAGATAAAGATTGTCCTGTTTTTCAATTAAGGAGCGTTGGGAGAGCGATCGCAGTCCATTAAGCATATTCGCTTGTAGTGAGTGGGTAGTTCGACCCATCCCTAGGCTAAATTGAAGCTAGAAACGTCAAGAGGAGTGAAGGAAGCGATCGCCCCTCTCAAAGCCGAAAGCTCTGTAAATGGATCGATCGCCTAAAATAAAAGAACAGGTGTAAACAAAAACCTTAGTTCACCATTATGAACCTCAGAGAACAATTTTTCCAAGAGATCTAAGCCATACCTAGCGATTACCTTGCAGAGGCTCTTGCCCTCATACAATCTCTATCTATCAAATCTTCTTCAACCTCTGCCAAGTCCTTCCTCGCCCACCTTCAGAAAATTAATTGGCAATTGGTCAGGTAACGACCTCCCAGAATGTCTAGAAGCCGTCCAAAAACTCCCGGAGCGAAGTACAGTTTAGACCTCTTGCGTGAATCATGACCCTCACCCTAAATCCCTCTCCCTAGGGA
>JAAUUE010000279.1 GCA_012031635.1 Coleofasciculaceae cyanobacterium SM2_1_6
GGTAATATCAACTTCATTGGTAAGTAATCCACGGGAGTCCAGAGGTTTCAGGACTGAATGACATTCCTCAGATTCCCGTAGGCGATCGAGCCGCACCGCATAAAGTCGCTCAAAAATATCTCGATCGTCCCCGTGCTGGGGCAGTCTGCCTTGGGTTTCCACAAACCTCTGGATTTCTTCAAAACCTGCAATAATTCGTTCTTCCCTAGCAGAGAGTTGATCAGAAGGTTCGGGATCAAGGTCTATACCTAATTCCCCAAGTAATTCTAAATCTTCATCAGTAGTGTATTTAGGAGTGTATTTAGGAGTGTATTTAGGCATCTTTTTCCTCCTGCACTTTGCGCCGCAGGAAAGCAACTCCTTCTGCCATGCGTTTTTCCCAAGGGTCGGCTGCCGTCAGGGAGGGTGGTCGTCCTTTCTCTTGCTTGAACCGGAGCGCCCGTTTCGCTAATTCTCGTGCTTCTTCCACAGAGAGATTAATCCGTTTGGCAGCAATCACTTCTGCTACTTGCTTCAGTCGGGCTTCACTCATGGACTTGGCAAGGATAGCGTAGGCTTCCCCAAAGGGATTGATGTGATCGATCAAATCCATATCTAACTCGGTGACGGAGAGGACAAACTGGCGGACTCCATCAATGAGAGCGGTGTTTTTTGTCTCGCCATGATCAGGATTGGGAATATTGGAATCTGGCAGACTGGAATTTGGCAGACCGGGATCGGTGACATCGGTATTGAGAAAAAGGGGATTGATAGTATAGGCTCCCCCCGCTTCGTTCATGGTTTTTTTAGCTTGTTGCACGATGTTGAGGGCGGCGATCGCATGTTGACGGACAGCTTCTTGATCTTCCTGTTCGAGATTGGGGAATTTCTCTTTAACGATTTTGCCCATGCAAACTTGGGTAAGCTCCTCTGGCACTAGTTCTTCATCAAAAAGCCCCCGCTCGATGGCAGGCTTATCTTGGACAAAGGCTGTCACCAACTCGGTTAAGTCTTCCCGACAGATGCGAGCGGCTTCTGGGCTTTTGGGTGTGGCTAATCCCTTAATTTCTAGTTGAATTTGCCCCGTGGCGGGATTAATCCCCACGTTACACTTCTGTGGATCGTAGCCATTAGCTCCATAGTCAAAGCCCGGTGTTGGTTGATTGTCGGGGCTTTTGGGTTTGAAATCAAAGCGGTTGACGAGGACTTGTTCCATGAGGAGGCTGGCGCGATCGCCTTCAAGGTATCATTCACCGCTTCCACCACAGTTTCCTCACTGGCATCGGGTTCAGCAATCAGGTTAGTGAACCGAGCGCGGGTCTTCCCCGGAGCATCACGGGTGGCTCGACCGATGATCTGGACAATCTCCGTCAAACTGGAGCGGTAGCCGATGGTGAGGGCGTGTTCGCACCAAATCCAATCAAAGCCTTCCTTTGCCATCCCTAGGGCAATAATTACATCCACATGATCTCGGTTATGCTTCTGGGTTGGGTCTTTTAGGGCAGCAGCAACTTTATCCCGTTTGCTGGGATCATCATCCACAAGATCGGCAATTTTGAGAATCGTGCCGTCGGTAGTTTTAACAAGTTGGAAACCTGTGCGAGGATCGATGCCTTGCCATTCTCCCAGTTCTTCGATGATGTGTTCGACTTCCCGGATTTTGTCCTTGGTGCTTTCACGGGAGTTGACGTTGGGAATATGCAGGATCGTTTTTTCCTTGGGGTTCAACACCTGCATGATGGCTTCGGCATAGCTGTTGGTGTAGAAGTAGTAGCCAATATCAAGCTGCTTGAGGTATTGGTAGCCGTTGAGTTGTTCGTAATAGGTGTAGGTAACGGTGGCAAATCGGGCTTCGTCTTCAGGGTGGAGGACGGCGATCGCATCACCCCGAAAGTAGGAACCAGTCATGGCGACAATGTGGATTTTTGTCCCGGTTCATCAGTTGCCGGATCTGGTCTCCTAGTTTGTTGTCGGGGTTAGCAGAAACGTGGTGAAATTCGTCTACGGCAATTAGGCGATCGTCCAAAACCTCTACCCCAAACTTATCCACCGCAAAGCGAAAGGTAGCATGGGTGCAGACCAAGACTTCTGCCCCGCTTTCCAGAAATTTTTTTACTGCCTCGACCTTGCCGCCATTGTCTCCCCCCGGCGCATCACAGAGGTTCCATTTGGGTTCTACCTGCCAATCTGCCCAAAAGCCATACTGAGTCAGAGGTTCATTATGAAAGCTGGAGCCGATCGCCTTTTCGGGAACAACAATGATCGCTTGCTTGAGGTTCTGGTGTGCTAATTTATCCAAGGCAATGAACATCAGCGCTCGACTTTTGCCGGAGGCGGGGGGTGATTTGATCAGCAGGTATTGTTCGCCCCGTTGTTGGTAGGCTCGTTCCTGCATGGGGCGCATCCCTAGGGCATTAGCTGTGGTGGAAGTACCGTTTTGGGCGTAGGTGACGGAAACGGAGGGAATGGCGTTGCTCATGGTTTGGCAGCAGCTATAGAGGAAGAATATCGTTTAATTTTAGTTGTAAGTCGGGTAACAGTCTGGAGGCGATCGTCTCACCGAGGCGATATTGGCGCTGATCATACTCATCTCTAGCCAATTGGCAGACGGTAAAGGTGGGTTGTTTGGGTCTACCAATAAAGGCAAGCCCTCCTAAACCACGATAATCAACAATCCAATATTCAGGGATGCCTAACAGGGCATATTCTTCTACCTTGCGGGCATAATCTGTTTCCCAATTGGTGCTGACCACTTCAACTACTAGTTTGATGGCCCGACCAGAGGTAATCACAGGTTGGCGTTGCCAGAGGGGTTCTTGGTCTAGGAGGGTTTCGTCTGGGACGATAATGTCGGGGCGGCGAGCGGTGGCAATTTCTGCAAAGGGCTGGATCAGGCAGGTACGGGGTATAAACCAAGGATAGTTGGCTTTTGTAAGGGCGATCCCAATGTGGGTGGCAAGTTTCCCGCTAACGGTTTCATGGGGCCCGTCGGTTCCATATCAATCAGTTCTCCATCAGCAAGTTCATAGCGGGAGTTGTCACCATATTGGGTTAGGAATTGATCAATGGTGAGGGTGGTGGCGAAAGTGGAGATCATGGGGCTTGGTTACAAGATGGTTGGGTGCTTCTTAGGAGTAAAAACGATATAATTTACTAAAAATCATTTCTATTTTCCCACTATGAAAGGTATTGAATATATCATAGATGACCAAGGAGAAAGGACTGCTGTTGTCATTAATTTGCAGGAATGGGGTAAGGAATGGGAAGTATTTTATGATCTTATATTGAAACAATCACTCCTTTCTGAAAGTTGGGTGCATCAAGATTCTTTCTCAGAAAAACTCGATAAAGCTCTGCAATGGAATCATAATAATCCCTCTCAAGTATCGAATCTAGACTCATTAGAAGCTCAATTACTCAAACATGAGTAAAGTTTTACTTGATCTAAATAATCCTGTTTTTCAGCAAGACTTGTTTGTTTTGCCCAAATCTGAGGCTCTGGCAGTTTTAAAAATCCTCAGAAAAGTTTCTCAGTTGACTTGGGAGCAATTGTATAAAGATCACGGACTAAAGTGGGAACTGATACGTTCTAAGCAAGGAAGAAATGGTGAAAAACTGTATAGTCTGAGATCACCCAAAAATGTCGAGTTGTTGCTGTGCGGGAGGGTGATTATCTAAGATTTTTATCCTTGCATTCTGATCATGATTCTGCCTACTAAAGTAATATTTTGCGTTATATTCTTGCAGGGCGATTGGGTGAAATTCATATTTCATTTGCCTAGAAGCTGCCGGATTTGGGCGAGGGCAATATCTCCGGGAATAGTTTGGAATGTGCTGTTATCAATTTCGGTAATGCGTTCTTGAGCTTTGTTTACACCTTCGATCAAAATATCTCGATCGATTTGGGCTGTCATACTTTCAACAATTTTGTCCATGAGCATAGCTTTGTCTGCATCGGGTAACGCAGTGGCTCCTGCAATGAGTTGGTCTAGGGTTAGCATTGGCTCGTTTTGCTCTGGTATAAATGGTCTAATTTTAGCATGAAGAATTTTGCCGTTGTGAGGATTTCAAGTTGTATCGATCGCCTGATTTGCTATTTCTAAAAACTGGTCGGCACGATCGATTTGTTCTGTGGCTTGGTCAATTGTAACAGCATTCAGTTGTCCGTAGTCACCAGCAGTGCGAAGTTCTTGAGCTTCAATTAAAAAACGGTGAAACTCAGGGGAAACTCGCTGAGGCTTGGCAAATTCTCGTCCGAAGGCGGCAATAACGGCGGAATGTTTAGAAAAAGAAAGTCCCTCACCTTCTAGAAAGGCTTCGGCAATGTAGAACATGGCGTAATAGGCACGGGAGGTTGCATAGTCTGGGTAGTTATTGGCTAGGAGAAGTTTGGCTGCTTCTAGACTTTGTTGGGCTTTCAGCAATAGCTCTTGTTGCTCGTCGGTCATAGCAAGACTCCTTCTTGGCGGATATTGCGAAGTAGAGCGTTGTTACGGGTTTGGTAGTGAGTTTCGTCCATGAATAGGCAGCTAATCACTACATCATAGTGGAGGGAAAGATCGGCAACAATTTTCCCTGTTCGTTTGATTTCTTCACCGGGATTAATCAGCGATTCTGGGCCGCAGACACTTTGTGAACGCAACACTACCAGCACATCAATATCCGACTCTGGCTCCTGATCTCCACGGGCTTGAGAACCAAAGAGGGTGAGTTGAACTAGACGATCGCCGTAGAGTTGGGTTAGATATTGTTTTAAGGATTTCAGGACGGGTTGTAGGGTTGAGTTCATGATTTTTTACCTTTTTAGTTTTTTCTTTTTTGTTGAGAGTGGTTGCTGGGCGGTCATTTTGGTGTATAGCTCGAAGAGTTTTTCGAGGCGCTCGGTGTCGTTTTTGAAGCGGCGACCAATGTAGATTCGTTCTAGGGTTTCGTCGTTTCGGTCGTGGGCTTCTCGGACAAGGGGAAATTCGCTATCCATGCGCTGCGGGTCGTACATATCAGCAATAGTAGCGGGGAAATAATTCTCTCTAGCCAATAAAATATCTTCGGCGCAACGGGTGAGGTCGATTTTGTTCTGCTCGGTAAGGGTGGGGACGGGGAAGGTGTTATAGACGACCGTGTTTCCGTATCGAGTCCCATTCCCAAGTCGACCAGCAATCGTTTCTGCCCAAACTCGATGCAAGGTTGAGACAATTAGTGCAAACTCAAAACCCAGCGAGCTATAAATCGTGAACGCATTGTGGTTTGAAACATACCCAGCCTGCCTAATATTCGCAGGAACGTAATTGAATGAGTTCCCGATTGTGTTTCCAACATGTATAAACTCGAAGTTCTCATAAGTAGAATAACAAAAGGCATGAGGGCGTTTAGCCGCTTTGCGTGCATCTCGACCAGCACCCATTCGATATTTACGACAGCTTTCAACAAGTTTGTTGATTGTTTCTATTTTGCACGCTTCCTCAACTTTTTCATCAGGAATCCAAACACAATACCTATCCAAGCCTGATACAAGCTCCTTTGTTCCACCGTATTTTCTAATAAACCTTCCTGCACTTGGGTTGGCAGAAAGTATACACTGTGCTTCTTCAGAATCTAGAACTAAGTTTTTCCCATCTACTGCATTACTGCCCATCTTCATCGGTTGCAAATCTGAAATTGCCAAATTGCGAGGTGTGCAAATGATATCAGAACCCGAAACTAGGTAAGGTGAAATATTGTTACACTCCTGAACTTGGTGTTCTGCGAAAAGAAACCTTCGACTATAACTTGTGGCTGACAGACCGATAATAGTACACCAAACTCCAGCATTTTTTGTAGCCACGTTTGACCATTTAAAGGGGCGGTAGGCAAATTTGATCGTTGCATTAGTCAGAATTCTTGGCCAAAGTAACGCAACTTGCTCTCCTTGGCATATTGAGCTTGTAGAGACCAACGCCATCTCGCAAGAGCCATATTCAAGTAATTCGAGACCTTTCACGATGAACGCACATACATAATCAAGGAGTTTCGCCTCAGATAAGCCGACTTGATCCATATCTTCGACCTGTATAGGATTCTTCTTCTTCGCTCCTAGATAATATCAAATCCGATTAAGCAGGCATATCCTATTAATAAGGCATAATAAAGGGGATGATAAAATATAGGACACTCCCGTGACCAGAAGAATAACCATAAACCCACACTTGACCCTTGAGGAACTAGAA